>CAMKZP010000009.1 GCA_946477805.1 uncultured Enterobacter sp. | reverse complement strand
AGATTTCTGCCTGTCTCGTGGGCTCGGAGATGTGTATAAGAGACAGGTCCAGCGCGTCGCGGAAGGCTTTCACCGTCTGGTTGAATTCCGCCAGGATCCAGCGGTCCGCCAGAGACAGAGTCATTTCGCCGCCGTTGAAGCCGCAATCCTGATCTTCGGTGTTCATCAGCACGAAACGGCTGGCGTTCCACAGCTTGTTACAGAAGTTACGGTAACCTTCCAGACGCTTCATGTCCCAGTTGATGTCACGGCCGGTAGAGGCCAGCGCCGCCAGGGTGAAACGCAGGGCGTCAGTACCGTGAGACTCGATCCCGTTCGGGAACTGCTTCTCGGTGCGCTTGCGGATCTTCTCAGCCAGCTGCGGCTGCATCATGTTACCCGTGCGTTTCTCCAGCAGGTCTGCCAGCGAAATGCCGTCAACCATATCCAGCGGGTCGATAACGTTACCCTTGGATTTGGACATCTTCTGGCCTTCGTCATCGCGGATCAGGCCGGTCATGTAGACGGTATGGAACGGCACCTGCGGCTTGCCGTCTTCATCTTTGATGAAGTGCATGGTCATCATGATCATGCGAGCAATCCAGAAGAAGATGATATCGAAGCCGGAAACCATCACGCTGGTCGGGTGGAACTGACGCAGCGCGTCGGTATTTTCTGGCCAGCCGAGGGTGGAGAAGGTCCACAGCGCGGAGGAGAACCAGGTATCCAGAACGTCTTCATCCTGACGCAGCGCGACGTCGGCGCCGAGATTATTTTCCTGGCGTACTTCGTCTTCGGTGCGGCCAACGTAGACGTTGCCCTGATCGTCGTACCATGCCGGGATGCGGTGACCCCACCACAGCTGACGGGAAATACACCAGTCCTGAATATCGCGCATCCAGGAGAAGTACATGTTTTCGTACTGCTTCGGCACAAACTGGATGCTGCCGTTCTCAACCGCTTCCACGGCCGGTTTCGCCAGCACGTCGGCACGCACGTACCACTGGTCGGTCAGCATTGGCTCGATAACCACGCCGCCACGGTCGCCGTACGGCACGGTCAGATCGTGAGGTTTAATCTCTTCCAGCAGGCCGAGCGCGTCGACGGCAGCAACGATGGCTTTACGCGCGGCAAAGCGCTCCAGCTTCTGGAATTCAGCCGGGATGTCGCTTGAGTAAACGTCAGACTCTTCGCCTTTGGTATCGTACACTTCTGCGCTTTCGCGGATATCGCCGTCGAAGGTCAGGATGTTGATCATCGGCAGGGCGTGACGACGGCCGACTTCATAGTCGTTAAAGTCGTGCGCAGGGGTAATTTTTACGCAGCCGGTGCCTTTTTCCATGTCGGCGTGTTCGTCGCCCACAATCGGAATACGGCGGTTTACCAGCGGCAGCACCACGAATTTGCCAATCAGATCTTTATAGCGCGGATCTTCCGGGTTTACGGCCACGCCGGTATCGCCCAGCAGGGTTTCCGGACGGGTGGTGGCAACAACCAGATAATCTTTACCGTCTGCGGTTTTTGCGCCGTCGGCCAGCGGATAGCGGATGTGCCACATCGAGCCTTTGGACTCGCGGTTTTCCACTTCCAGGTCAGAGATGGCGGTGCGCAGTTTCGGATCCCAGTTTACCAGGCGCTTGCCGCGGTAAATCAGGTCTTCTTTATACAGACGCACGAAAACTTCTTTGACGGCGTTGGAGAGGCCTTCGTCCATGGTGAAGCGCTCGCGCTCCCAGTCCACGGAGTTGCCGAGACGGCGCATCTGGCGGGTAATGGTGCCGCCGGATTCTGCCTTCCACTGCCAGATTTTATCGATGAACGCGTCGCGACCGTAGTCGTGGCGGGTTTTACCTTCTTCAGCGGCAATTTTACGCTCAACCACCATCTGGGTCGCGATACCCGCGTGGTCAGTCCCCGCCTGCCACAGGGTGTTTTTACCCTGCATGCGCTGATAGCGGATCATGGTGTCCATGATGGTCTGCTGGAAAGCATGCCCCATATGCAAACTGCCGGTGACGTTCGGCGGCGGGATCATGATGCAGAAGGACTCTTTGCTTTCATCGCCGTTAGGCTTGAAATAGCCCTGCTGTTCCCAGTGCTCGTAAAGCGGCTGTTCGATATCGCGTGGGTTATATGTCTTTTCCATTATTTCCAGGTTGCCGTATTCAGGTTAAAACCAGCCAGGCGGTACGCTTTGTAGCGTTCGCGCGCCAGTTGTTTCAAAGATTCTTCGTGAGGGACAAAGTCTACCACTTCTGTGAAAGCGGTGGCAAAATCTGCAAAGTCTATCCGCAGGCTAATGAGAATATCGCGCGCGCTGCTGTTGCGCTTCTGCGGCCAGGCAATCTCCACCGGTGCGCCGCCGCGCGGCCCTTCGCCCGACAGGTTATGCGGGACAAAGCTCTCCGGCGGGCGTGCCCAAAGTGCTTCATCAAGGCGGATCGCCTGCTGCTCATCTTCGCAGGCAATCAACACGCGCTTGCCTGCGCGCCAACGTTCTGCGGCAATTTCACACACCAGCTGTTCGACGGCGCTAAGGCCATCCTGATGGGTGTCGTTGTCCAGAAGGTAGAACGTTGCATTCTTCATATATGGGGCTTCTTGTCGTGGATTTAAATGCAAAGCCGGGTGGCGCTTC
Organism: uncultured Enterobacter sp.; assembly: GCA_946477805.1. Lineage (GTDB taxonomy): Bacteria > Pseudomonadota > Gammaproteobacteria > Enterobacterales > Enterobacteriaceae > Enterobacter. The sequence goes on along the minus strand of CAMKZP010000009.1, from coordinate 21,420 downwards.
GCTTACCCGGCCTACGGTTGAGTGGCGTGTAGCCGGGTAAGCGAAGCCGCCACCCGGCACGTTACATCACTCGTCGCCGTTAAAACCCGCACGATTGAGCAGGAACTGCGACAGCAGCGCCACTGGACGACCGGTTGCGCCTTTGGCTTTACCGGAGCGCCATGCGGTGCCCGCGATATCCAGGTGCGCCCAGTTGTACTTACGGGTGAAGCGCGACAGGAAGCAGCCCGCGGTGATGGCGCCACCAGGACGGCCGCCGATGTTCGCCATATCCGCAAAGTTAGACTCCAGCTGTTCCTGGAACTCATCTCCCAGCGGCAGACGCCACGCGCGGTCGCCCGCTTGTTCCGACGCGCCGATAAGCTCGTGCGCCAGCGGATTGTGGTTCGACATCAGGCCGGTGATGTGGTGGCCCAGGGCAATCACGCAGGCGCCGGTGAGGGTTGCCACGTCGATCACGGCTTCAGGCTCGAAGCGCTCAACGTAGGTCAGCACGTCGCACAGCACCAGACGGCCTTCGGCGTCGGTGTTCAGCACTTCAACGGTCTGCCCGGACATGGTGGTCAGTACGTCACCCGGACGATAAGCGCGGCCGCCCGGCATGTTTTCACAGCCCGCCAGCACGCCCACGACGTTAATCGGCAGCTGAAGTTCAGCCACCATGCGCATCACGCCATAGACCGCGGCGGCGCCGCACATGTCATACTTCATCTCGTCCATGCCTTCGGCAGGCTTGATGGAGATACCGCCGGAGTCGAAGGTCAGGCCTTTACCGACCAGTACAACAGGGCGAGCGTCCTCGGACGGATTGCCTTTGTACTCGATCACCGACATCAGGGATTCATTCTGGGAGCCGTTGCCGACCGCCAGGTAAGAGTGCATGCCCAGCTCTTTCATCTGCTGTTCGCCGATGACGCGGGTGATGACGTTTTTGCTGTAGGAGTCGGCCAGCTGGCGCGCCTGAGACGCCAGATATGCGGCGTTACAGATGTTTGGCGGCATGTTGCCCAGATCTTTGGCGGCCTTGATACCGGCAGCAATCGCCAGACCGTGCTGGATCGCGCGCTCGCCGCTGGTCAGCTCGCGACGGGTTGGCACGTTAAAGACCATCTTACGCAGCGGACGACGCGGCTCGCTTTTATTGGTCTTCAGCTGGTCGAAGCTGTAAAGGCTCTCTTTTGCCGTTTCGACGGCCTGACGAACTTTCCAGTAGGTGTTGCGGCCTTTGACGTGCAGTTCGGTCAGGAAGCAGACGGCCTCCATTGAGCCAGTATCATTCAGCGTGTTAATGGTTTTCTGAATAACCTGCTTGTACTGACGCTCGTCCAGCTCGCGCTCTTTCCCGCAGCCAATCAGCAGGATACGCTCGGACAGCACGTTCGGAACATGGTGCAGTAACAGCGTCTGCCCAGGTTTGCCTTCCAGTTCGCCACGGCGCAGCAGAGCGCTGATGTAGCCGTCGCTGATCTTATCGAGTTGTTCGGCGATCGGGGAGAGTCGGCGCGGTTCAAAGACGCCCACAACGATGCAGGCACTCCGCTGTTTCTCCGGGCTACCGCTTTTTACACTGAACTCCATGCACTACGCTCCTGAATCTTAAAGACAACGGCGGCAGCTACGGATAGAATTGAAACCTTTCGTAACTCATGTCCGCGGTTGTGGTGACTTCGTGTTAATCTTACGTTACTACGGTTTCGGCACGTCATTAAATGTTCTGAAGCGCGAATCCGCCGGGTTTTATAATCTTAGCGATGATTTCGACGACTCAAGAGAATAAATGACGTTTAAGCCATGAAACAAGCTAAATTCCTGCAAAAGACGAGTTTTAACGGGCGTATTTAAAGTGATAATCATAAGATATCTGGTGCGGGAGACGCTTAAGAGCCAACTGGCGATCCTCTTTATCCTTCTTCTGATCTTTTTTTGTCAGAAGCTGGTCAGGATCCTCGGCGCGGCGGTTGACGGTGAAATCCCAACAAATCTGGTGCTTTCTCTGCTCGGGTTAGGCGTGCCGGAAATGGCGCAGCTTATCCTGCCGTTAAGCCTGTTCCTCGGCTTGCTGATGACGCTCGGCAGGCTTTATACCGAAAGTGAAATCACGGTGATGCATGCCTGCGGCTTAAGCAAAGCCGTGCTGGTGAAGGCGGCCATGGTGCTGGCGCTGTTTACCGGGATCGTCGCTGCCGTAAACGTAATGTGGGCCGGCCCAACGTCTTCACGCCACCAGGATGAAGTCCTGGCGGAAGCCAAGGCTAACCCGGGTATGGCGGCGCTGGCTCAGGGCCAGTTCCAGCAGGCCACCGACGGTAACTCCGTTCTCTTTATCGAAAGCGTTGACGGCAGCCGCTTTAACGATGTGTTTCTTGCCCAGCTGCGCACCAAAGGAAACGCCCGTCCTTCCGTGGTGGTGGCGGATTCTGGTCAGCTGTCACAGCGTAAAGATGGCTCTCAGGTGGTCACGCTGAACAAGGGCACGCGCTTTGAAGGCACGGCGATGCTGCGCGATTTCCGTATTACCGATTTCCAGAACTACCAGGCGATTATTGGCCACCAGACGGTAGCGCTCGATCCAACGGACACCGAGCAGATGGATATGCGCACCCTTATTAACACCGATACCGACCGTGCGCGGGCTGAACTGCACTGGCGCCTTACTCTGGTATTCACCGTATTTATGATGGCGCTGATGGTTGTGCCGCTGAGCGTGGTCAACCCGCGTCAGGGACGCGTGCTGTCAATGCTGCCGGCTATGCTGCTCTATCTGGTGTTCTTCCTGCTCCAGACCTCGATCAAGTCGAACGGCGGGAAAGGGAAGATTGACCCAATGATCTGGACCTGGGTAGTCAACGGTCTGTATCTGCTGTTGGCGGTGGGGCTTAACTTGTGGGATACGGTGCCAATGCGTCGAATTCGCGCCCGGTTTACGCGTAAAGGAGCCCTCTGATGCAGGCGTTTGGCGTTCTTGACCGCTATATCGGTAAAACGATTTTTACCACCATCATGATGACGCTGTTCATGCTGGTATCGCTCTCCGGCATTATCAAATTTGTTGACCAGCTGAAAAAGGCCGGGCAGGGGAGTTATGACGCGCTGGGTGCAGGTATGTACACCCTGCTCAGCGCCCCGAAAGACGTGCAGATCTTCTTCCCGATGGCGGCCCTGCTGGGTGCGCTGCTGGGGCTGGGGATGCTGGCGCAGCGCAGCGAGCTGGTAGTCATGCAGGCATCCGGTTTTACCCGCATGCAGGTTGCGCTCTCGGTAATGAAAACCGCTATCCCGCTGGTGCTGCTGACCATGGCGATCGGCGAGTGGGTCGCGCCGCAGGGCGAGCAGATGGCGCGTAACTATCGTGCTCAGGCGATGTACGGTGGTTCACTGCTTTCAACCCAGCAGGGGCTGTGGGCGAAAGACGGTAACAGCTTTGTTTATATCGAGCGTGTGAAAGGTGATGATGAGCTTGGCGGTGTGAGCATTTACACCTTCAATGACGAGCGTCGTTTGCAGTCCGTTCGTCACGCCTCCTCCGCGAAGTTCGACCCTGACCACAGGCAGTGGCGTCTTTCGCAGGTGGATGAATCAAACCTGCAGGATCCGAAACAGATCACCGGTACGCAGACGGTTACCGGCACCTGGAAAACCAACCTGACCCCTGACAAGCTGGGCGTGGTGGCGCTGGATCCCGATGCGCTTTCTATCAGCGGGCTGCATAACTACGTGAAGTACCTGAAGTCGAGCGGGCAGGACGCAGGACGGTATCAGCTCAACATGTGGAGCAAAATCTTCCAGCCGCTGTCGGTTGCGGTGATGATGCTGATGGCCCTCTCGTTCATCTTTGGCCCGCTGCGCAGCGTGCCAATGGGCGTGCGCGTCGTAACCGGCATCAGCTTCGGCTTTGTATTTTACGTTCTCGACCAGATCTTCGGCCCGCTGACGCTGGTTTATGGCATTCCACCGGTTATCGGTGCGCTGTTGCCGAGCGCCAGCTTCTTCCTGATCAGCCTCTGGCTGCTCATGAGACGTTCCTGATGGCCCTTCCTCGCTCCCGTTTACCCGGGAGCGAGGCTAATCTCCTGTTTCACCCCGCACTTTTTCTCACAACCTTCAACGCCCCGCCTCGAATTTGAGTATTATTGAGCGATAACGTCGTGAAGGGATCCTCTATGAAGCAAATTCGAATGCTCGCCCAGTATTACGTCGACCTGATGATGAAGCTTGGGCTGGTGCGTTTCTCCATGCTGCTGGCTTTGGCACTGGTTGTTCTGGCGATTGTCGTGCAAATGGCCGTTACCATGGTTCTGCATGGCCAGGTCGAAAGTATCGACGTGATCCGCTCTATTTTCTTCGGCCTGCTGATTACCCCGTGGGCGGTCTATTTCCTCTCCGTGGTGGTGGAGCAGCTGGAGGAGTCCCGCCAGCGTTTGTCAAAACTGGTGGATAAGCTGGAAGAGATGCGCGAGCGCGACCTCAAGCTTAACGTACAGCTGAAAGACAACATTGCGCAGCTGAACCAGGAGATTTCGGATCGTGAGAAGGCGGAAGCTGAACGCCAGGCGACGCTGGAACAGCTGAAAATCGAGATGAAAGAGCGTGAAGTCACGCAGATCCAGCTTGAACAGCAATCCTCTTTCCTGCGATCGTTCCTGGATGCCTCGCCGGATCTGGTGTTCTACCGCAATGAAGATAAAGAGTTTTCCGGCTGTAACCGCGCGATGGAGCTGTTGACCGGCAAAAGTGAAAAGCAGCTGATTAACCTTAAGCCACAGGACGTCTATTCCGAAGAGGCCGCGGCTAAGGTGATGGAGACCGATGAAAAAGTCTTCCGCCACAACGTGTCGCTGACCTATGAGCAGTGGCTGGACTATCCCGACGGGCGCAAGGCCTGCTTTGAAATCCGCAAGGTGCCGTACTACGACCGCGTGGGGAAACGCCATGGCCTGATGGGCTTTGGCCGCGATATCACCGAGCGCAAGCGCTATCAGGATGCGCTTGAGCGCGCCAGCCGTGACAAAACGACCTTTATCTCCACCATCAGCCACGAGCTGCGTACGCCGCTCAACGGCATTGTGGGGTTGAGCCGCATTCTGCTGGACACGGACCTGACCGGCGAGCAGGAAAAATACCTCAAAACCATCCACGTTTCCGCCGTCACGCTGGGCAATATCTTTAACGATATTATCGACATGGATAAAATGGAGCGCCGTAAGGTCCAGCTCGATAACCAGCCGGTTGATTTCACCGGTTTCCTGGCTGACCTGGAGAACCTCTCTGGCCTGCAGGCCCAGCAAAAGGGGCTAAGCTTTGTGCTGGATCCGACGCTACCGTTGCCGCATAAAGTGGTGACAGACGGCACGCGCCTGCGTCAGATCTTGTGGAACCTGATCAGCAACGCCGTGAAGTTTACCCAGAAGGGGCAGGTCGCGGTGCGCATTCGCTACGACGAAGGGGACATGCTGCACTTCGAGGTGGAAGACTCGGGTATCGGCATCCCGCAGGATGAGCAGGATAAAATCTTCGCCATGTACTATCAGGTGAAAGACAGCAGCGGTGGGAAACCGGCCACCGGCACCGGGATTGGCCTGGCGGTATCAAAACGTCTGGCGAAGAGCATGGGCGGCGATATCACGGTTGCCAGCCATCCGGGCAAAGGCTCTACCTTTACGCTGACGGTGCATGCCCCAGCGGTGGCGGAAGAGGTTGAAGATACCTTTGAAAACGACGACATGCCGCTGCCGGCCCTGCACGTTCTGCTGGTGGAAGACATCGAGCTAAACGTGATTGTGGCGCGTTCGGTGCTGGAAAAACTGGGCAACAGCGTGGACGTGGCGATGACCGGTAAAGCCGCGCTGGAGATGTTTACGCCGGGCGAATACGATCTGGTTCTGCTGGATATTCAGCTGCCGGATATGACCGGGCTGGATATTTCCCGTGAGCTCACCCGCAAATATGCCGCCGACGAGCTGCCGCCGCTGGTTGCGCTCACGGCGAACGTGCTGAAGGATAAAAAAGAGTACCTCGATGCCGGTATGGATGACGTGCTCAGCAAGCCGCTGGCAGTGCCCGCCCTGACTGCCATGATCAAGAAGTTCTGGGATACCTGTGATGAAGAGGAGAGCACGATGACGTCTGTTGATAGCGCGAAGGTCCAAACGCTGCTGGATACCGCCATGCTGGAGCAGTATATCGATCTGGTTGGCCCGAAGCTGATCACCGATGGCCTGGCCGTATTTGAGAAAATGATGCCGGGATATTTGAGCGTGCTGGAGTCCAACCTGACGGCGCGCGACCAGAAAGGCATTGTTGAAGAGGGGCACAAAATTAAAGGCGCTGCCGGTTCGGTGGGGCTGCGCCATCTCCAGCAATTGGGTCAACAGATTCAATCCCCTGATTTACCTGCCTGGGAAGATAACGTAGGTGAATGGGTTGAGGAGATGAAACAGGAGTGGCAAAACGATGTGGCGGTATTAAAAGCCTGGGTGGATGCCAGAAAAAAATGACCCCGGCTTAACCGGGGTGCGCGAATACTGCGCCAACACCAGGGAAATCGCGGCTGCGCCTGATTTGTTTGTGTTGTTTTCGCTTAGGACGCCGCCTGAATATTGAGGCCGCACGCAGATAAGATAGCAAATCTTAAATGGTTTGTTACATGAATCAGTGAAATGTGTGAAGCATAGCGTTTTAATCAGAATTATTAATATGCTTCAGCGCGTTGGAGAGAAGGATCGTCAGAATGAAAAAGATTGGTGTCGTGCTAAGCGGCTGCGGCGTTTACGATGGTTCAGAAATACATGAAGCCGTACTCACGCTGCTGGCATTGTCCCGACGGGGGGCGGAGGTTATCTGCTTCGCGCCGGATAAAAGCCAGGCGGATGTCATTAACCATCTCACCGGCGAGCCGATGGCAGAAACCCGCAACGTGCTGATCGAAGCGGCGCGCATTGTGCGGGGCGATATCCATCCGCTGGCGCAGGCGGACGCCTCGACGCTGGATGCCTTAATTGTGCCGGGCGGCTTTGGCGCGGCCAAAAACCTCAGCACGTTTGCGGCACAGGGGGCGGAGTGCCAGATCGATCCGCATTTAAACGCGCTGTCGCAGGCCATGCATGCTGCCGGAAAACCGCAGGGCTTTATCTGTATCGCACCGGCGATGCTGCCCCGCATCTTTGATTTCCCCCTGCGCCTGACTATCGGAACGGATATCGACACCGCAGAGATCGTCGAGGATATGGGCGGGGAACATGTTCCCTGTCCGGTCGATGACATCGTGGTCGATGAAGAGAACAAGATTGTCACTACCCCTGCGTATATGCTGGCGCAGAATATCGCTGAGGCGGCTGCCGGCATTGAAAAGCTGGTGGACAGAGTGTTGGTTCTGACTGAATGAGACGAAAATTATCCGCAGGTGCGTGGCTGAAGCGCATCCTGCTGCGCTTCGTGCTCGTGCTGGCTGTGTTCTGGGGCGGCGGGATCGCCCTGTTCAGCATTCTGCCGGTACCCTTTTCCGCCGTGATGATTGAACGCCAGCTCAGCGCGTGGTTCACAGGCGATTTCAGCTATGTCGCTCACTCGGACTGGGTGAGTGCGGATGAGATCTCTCCGTGGATGGGACTGGCGGCGATTGCAGCGGAAGATCAGAAATTCCCGGAGCACTGGGGTTTTGACGTGTCGGCAATTGAGAAAGCGCTGGCGCATAACGAGCGCAATGAGAACCGCGTGCGAGGGGCATCGACCCTGTCGCAGCAGACGGCCAAAAATCTGTTTCTGTGGGATGGCCGCAGCTGGGTGCGAAAAGGGCTGGAAGCGGGGCTGACGCTGGGGATAGAAACCGTCTGGAGTAAAAAGCGGATCCTGACCGTCTACCTGAATATCGCGGAGTTCGGCGAGGGCATCTTCGGCGTCGAAGCCGCATCACAGCGCTATTTCAACAAGCCTGCCAGTAAGCTGAGTATGTCCGAAGCGGCGCTGCTGGCGGCCGTTCTGCCTAACCCAATCCGTTTTAAGGCCAACGCTCCGTCAGGGTACGTGCGAAGCCGTCAGGCGTGGATCATGCGCCAGATGCGTCAGCTGGGTGGGGAAGGGTTTATGCAGCGTAATAAGCTAATGTAAGGCGGGTAAGCGCAGCGCTACCCGCCAGCGGGACAGGGATCAGTCTTCGTCAAACCCGGCATTAAACAGAGCGATCACCGCGGCCAGGGCTTCTTCTTCCTGCGGTCCGGTCGCCTCGACCTCAATCTGGCGCCCTTTGGCAGAGTCCAGCATCAGCAGGGCAATTACGCTGTTGGCCTCTGCCTCGGTGCCTTCATCGTTACGCAGCAGAACTTCCGCATCAAAACCCTGCATCAGTTCGAACAGCTTCATCGCCGGGCGAGCGTGCATGCCCAGCTTGTTGGTGATTTCGACAGTCTGTTTTACGGTCATGTTTTTCGTTTTTCCAGCGTGCGATGACGGGACTGAACGTTCTTCCCGCGTGAGCGGAAATAGTCGGCCAGCTGTTCGGCGATATAGACCGAACGATGTTTACCGCCGGTACAGCCAATCGCCACCGTCAGGTAGCTACGATTGTTAGTTTCCAGCATCGGTAACCATAGCTCAAGGTAGCTGCGCGTCTGGTAAATAAAATTGTGAACTTCTGTGTGCCTGTCGAGGAAGGCCGCCACGGGTTTATCCAGGCCGGTCATCGGACGCAGTTTAGGATCCCAGTGCGGGTTCGGCAGGAAGCGCACGTCGAAAACATAATCCGCGTCAATAGGAATGCCGTGCTTAAAGCCGAAGGATTCAAATACCATCGTCAGCTCGCGCTCGCGTTTGCCGAGCAGTCGGGTGCGCAACATTTCAGCCAGCTCGTGCACCGACATTTCAGAGGTGTCGACAATCAGGTCTGCGCGGGAGCGGAGCGGCTCAAGCAGATCGCTCTCCTGATCGATGGCGCTTTCCAGAGAGAGGTTTTTACTGGAGAGAGGGTGCAGACGTCGGGTATCGCTGTAGCGACGGATCAGCGTGTTGCGGTCAGCGTCAAGGAACAACAGCTGAGGCGAGAAGCACTCCGGCAGGTTGCTCATTGCCTGCTCAAACACTTCCGGGGATTCAGGCATGTTACGCACGTCAATGCTGACGGCGGCCGAGATTTGTCTGTCCGCGAGCGTGCGCGCCAGTTCGGGTAACAGCACTACCGGCAGGTTATCAACGCAGTAAAAGCCCATATCTTCCAGCGCGCGCAGGGCGACGGACTTTCCCGACCCTGAACGGCCGCTGACAATCATCAACACCATGTTCCGTTTCTCCTCAGGACAACAGATGTGAACGCCATCTCCCGACTACGCATTATCCTGATTGCCTTCTGCTTCGGTGATTATCTGGTACAGCTCTTCATCACTTTGGGCTGAGCGCAGGCGACGACAGATGGTTTTATCGGCCAGACGTTTGGCCACCAGCGACAGCGTATGCAGGTGCGTTTTCGTCTGATCGGCCGGCACCAGCAGCGCAAAGAGGAGATCGACGGGCTGGTTATCAATGGCGTCGAAGGCGATAGGCGTTTCCAGCTGGACAAACACGCCGACGGCGCGCAGGGTGTCCTCTTCCAGCTTCCCATGCGGGATCGCGATGCCATTGCCGATGCCGGTACTGCCCATTTTTTCGCGGGTCAGAATCGCTTCAAATACCACCTGTGGCGGCAGGCCCAGCTGTTTTGCGGCCAGTTCACTGATTATCTCCAGCGCACGTTTTTTGCTCTGGCAGTGAACGCCGCTGCGGGTACATTCCTGGTTAAGGACATTGCTCAATTGAAGAGCGGAATCGTTGTTCATCATAATTTCACCTAAGCGCTAACCGTACAAATGGCCTGTTGTGTTTTACAACAGGCCGTCCTGCACCCGTTAACTGCCCGGACAATTAGTGTTGTTTCAGTTTATCTTTATGTTTATTAAGCTGTCGCGCAAGCTTGTCAATCAAGCCGTCGATAGCCGCGTACATGTCTTGCCCTTCCGCACTGGCATGGAGTTCACCCCCGTTTACGTGCAGGGTTGCATCCGAGATATGAGTCACTTTCTCCACTTTCAACACAATATAGACCTGATTGATCCTTTCGAAATACTGCTCAAGCTTCGCGAACTTGGTGTTCAGAAAATCGCGTAAGGCTTCAGTTATTTCGACATTGTGTCCTGTGATGTTGAGCTGCATAGTGTCTTCCTTATCGGTTGTGTCAGACCAGCTGTTTACGCTGGTTAGACGGCGGAATGGATAAAGACTCTCGATACTTCGCAACAGTACGACGTGCCACCATAATACCCTGATCGGACAGCATGGTGGTTAACTTACTGTCACTCAGTGGCTTCGCGGGGTTTTCCGCGGCGATCAACTTCTTCACCAGCGCACGGATTGCCGTTGACGAGGCTTCGCCTCCGCCCTCGGTATTCACATGGCTTGAGAAGAAATACTTAAGCTCAAAAATACCGCGGGGACTGTGCAGATACTTCTGCGTGGTCACGCGAGAAATGGTTGATTCGTGCATCTCGACGGCTTGGGCGATATCCGCCAGTACCATCGGTTTCATATACTCTTCGCCCTGTTCAAAAAACGCCTGCTGCTGTTCAACGATACAGCGGCTTACGCGCAGCAGCGTATCATTGCGGCTCTCCAGACTTTTGATCAGCCAGCGCGCTTCCTGCAGATTGCTGCGAATATAGTTATTGTCGGCGTCATTGCGCGCGCTGGTGCACATGGAGGCATACTGCTGGTTGATTTGCAGGCGAGGAATGCTGTCGGAATTCAGCTCCACGACCCAGCGATCGTTATGTTTTCTCACCAGCACGTCGGGGATCACATATTCGGGCTCGCTGGTCTGGATCGACTGGCCGGGGCGCGGATCGAGGGACTGGATCAGGTTAACCGCTTCTTTCAGCACCTCTTCTTTCAGGCGCGTGACGCGCATCAGGGTGCGGAAATCATGGTTTGCCAGCAGATCAAGATGGCTGCTGATGATTAAGCGGGCTTCGTCAATCCACGGCGTCTCTTTGGCAAACTGAGACAGTTGGATCAGCAGGCAGTCGCGGAGATCTTTTGCGGCGACGCCGATCGGATCGAAACGCTGAATACGCTTCAGCACGGCCTCGATCTCTTCGAGTTCGAGCTCATCGTTGCCGATGCTTTCCAGAATGTCGTCCAGCGTGACGGTCAAATAGCCGGTGTCATCCACGGCGTCGACAATGGAGGTCGCAATGGCGCGATCGGTATCGGAGAAAGGGGTCAGCTCAACCTGCCACATCAGGTAATCCTGCAGCGACTGGGTGGTTTCACCCTGGTAGACCGGCAGCTCGTCGTCCTGGTAGTCCGCACGCGTGCCGGAAGGGGTTCCGGCGGTGTAGATTTCATCCCAGCTGGCATCAAGGGGAAGCTCGTCCGGCATCTCTTTTTGTTCGAGTGCGTCAACGGAGTCGAGCGTTTCTGTATCTTGTGTTTCCTGGGTATCTACCTCGTCATGAAGATCGGTTTGCTCCAGCAGGGGATTACTGTCCAGCGCCTGCTGGAGCTCCTGCTGGAGTTCTATCGTGGACAGCTGCAACAGACGGATCGCCTGCTGGAGCTGCGGCGTCATTGCCAGCTGTTGGCTGAGCCTTAATTGCAAACCTTGCTTCATGTTCAGAGCATTTTTCTCCGGTCCGGCGTTGTATTACCTCTACCCTATCAGAGTCTGAAGTCTTCCCCAAGGTACACGCGCTTAACATGCTCATCTTCGAGGATTTGCTGCGGTGTTCCGTGGGCAATCAGGTGCCCCTGGCTGACAATATAAGCACGTTCACAGACGGCCAGCGTTTCACGGACGTTGTGGTCGGTGATCAGCACGCCAAGCCCGCTGTCGCGAAGGTGCTCGATAATGCGTTTGATGTCGATAACGGAGATGGGGTCAACGCCCGCAAAGGGTTCATCCAGCAGGATGAATTTCGGGTTTGCTGCGAGCGCGCGCGCAATTTCCACGCGGCGACGTTCACCGCCGGACAGCGCCTGACCGAGGCTGTCACGCAGGTGTTCGATATGAAACTCTTCCATCAGCTCGTTAGCGCGATCGTGACGCTGTTCGTTAGTGAGATCGTCACGGATCTGCAGCACCGCCATCAGGTTATCGTAGACGCTCAAACGACGGAAGATGGACGCTTCCTGAGGCAGATAGCCGATACCGCGGCGCGCGCGGGCATGCAGCGGCAGCAGGCTGATGTCTTCATCATCAATGATAATGTTGCCTGCATCGCGTGACACAATGCCTACCACCATGTAGAAGGTCGTGGTTTTACCCGCACCGTTAGGGCCAAGCAAACCGACAATTTCACCGGAGTTGACGGTCAAACTGACATCTTCGACGACGCGACGGCCCTTATACGCTTTCGCGAGGTTTTTTGCAGTTAATGTTGCCATAACGAATTAGTTACTCTTCTTTTGTGCCGGAGCCTGGCCTTTGCCTTTATCCTGCAGCTGTGACGGAACAAGCACGGTAGTCACGCGTCTGCCTTTCTCGCTGGAGGCCTGCATTTTCTGCTCTTTCACCAGATAGGTGATCTTGTCGCCGGTGATATTGCTGTCCAGCTGTTCCAGATAGGCGTTACCGGTCAGGATAACCAGATCTTTTGCCAGTTCGTAATGCATATGCGACGCGCGGCCTTTAACCGGTTTGCCGTTGTCCTGCATCTGGTAGAACGTGGCCGGGTTGCCATAGCCATCGATAATCTCTTTGCCCTGCTCGCCGCCCGGACGGGTAACGACCACTTTGTCGGCATTGATTTTGATCGTGCCCTGAGTCATCACCACGTTGCCGGTAAAGGTAACGACGTTGCCCTGCATATCCAGAGACTGCGTATCGGATTCAATATGAATCGGCTGCTCGGTGTCGCCAGTAACAGCAAGCGCGGGAAGGCTGGCGGCCAACAGTGCGCTGGCGATAATAGCTTTAAGGCTGAGTTTGTTTGTTTTGAATTTCATAGGAGGTTCTAACCTTTTCAATCAGCTCGGCGTTTTTGCTGCGTAAGTTCCCGCGCATTCTTAGACCGCTGGAATTAAATGTTGTGCCATACAGTGTGACCAGATCCTGCGACGTGACGTCCTGAGTGACCAGATTGATCTGGGCATTATCCGTCGTAATTTTGCGCAGTTGAGCGTCAGCGGTCAGGGCGTTGACTTCAACGTGGCCATACAGATAAAGCATACGGTCATTCGTCAGTTTTGCCCGGTCAGATTTGATCGACCACGTCGGGACTTTATTGGTATCAAACGTGGTCATCACCGGTCGGGTAAACCATGAGATGCCGTCATCTGAAAAATACTCCACGTGCTGGGCAATCAGGCGGTAGTTCAGGGCACCTTCCGGGCTATAAACCACCGTGTCGCTGTGATCGCTTTTGTAGGTGGGATCGCTCGTGTTGACCACTTCTGTTTCCGCGTCATCACGATCCGCGAGGTTCACGCCAATCAGTATCAGCGCGACAAGCGTCAGCAGAATGATAACCCAGCGTCTGGTTTTACTCATATCGATTGCCCTTTGGCCTCATCAAGCTTGCCCTGCGCCAGCAAAAGCAGATCGCAGACTTCACGGACCGCTCCGCGACCCCCATTGATGCGGGTGACGTAGTCAGCACGCGGGATCAGCAGCGGATGCGCATCGGCAACGGCAACGCTCAGACCCACTTCCGCCATCACCGGCCAGTCGATTAAATCATCCCCAACGTAGGCCACGTTCTCAGGGGCGACAGCCAGTTTTCCCAGCAGATCGTTGAAAGCAACCATCTTGTCAGACTGACCCTGATAGAGATGGGTAATGCCCAGCGTTTCGCAGCGGTCTTCTAACAGTTTAGCTTTCCGCCCGGTGATGATAGCAACCTCAATGCCGGACGTGAGCGCGCAGCGAATGCCGTACCCGTCGCGCACGTTAAAGGCTTTCAGCTCTTCGCCGCTATTGCCCATATAAATCAGGCCGTCGGAGAGCACGCCATCCACATCAAGGATCAGCAGACGGATGTTTTCCGCCTTTGCCATCATGCTGGCGCTTACCGGACCATAACAGGTTGCAAGGGATGCACCCGCATTACTCATTGTTTTATCCTTCATTACACTACGCCTGCGCGCAGAAGATCATGCATATGTACCACACCCAGCAACTGGTCGCCATCGGCAACCATCACGGCGGTGATATGACGGGACTGCATCAGGTTCAGTACTTCCACCGCGAGAATACCCGAACGCACGCGGATCCCGCCCGGCGTCATGACGTCAGCAATACCCAGCGTGCGGACATCTACACCCATATCAAACACCCGACGTAAGTCACCGTCGGTAAAAACACCTTCAATTTTCATCTGCTCATCACAGATCACCGTCATGCCCAGATTTTTACGGGTAATTTCCAGCAAAGCGTCGCGCAGGGAAGCCTCTTTGGTCACGCGAGGGATCTCATCCCCGGTGTGCATAATATCGTTTACCCGCAGCAGCAGCTTGCGTCCTAACGCCCCGCCAGGGTGTGAGAGCGCGAAATCTTCAGGGGTAAAACCCCGAGCTTCAAGCAGGGCAACCGCGAGGGCATCGCCCATCACGAGCGCCGCCGTCGTGCTGGAGGTGGGGGCCAGGCCAAGCGGGCACGCCTCTTTAGGCACTTTGACGCACAGATGGATATCGGCGGCGCGGCCCATACTGCTTTCCGGGCGGCTGGTCATGCAAATCAGGGGCACCTGCAGCCGCTTCAGGACCGGGATCAGCGCCAGGATCTCGTTGGACTCGCCGGAGTTCGACAGCGCGATAACCACATCATGTGGGGTAACCATGCCCAGATCGCCGTGCGCCGCTTCACCGGGATGTACAAAGAACGATGACGTTCCCGTGCTGGCAAAGGTCGCCGCCATTTTGCGCCCAATGTGGCCGGATTTACCCATTCCCATAACCACGACCTTACCGGCACAGTGGAACAGTTTCTCACAGGCCAGACTAAAATCCTGGTTAATATACTGATCTAATTGCGCCAGACCTTCACGTTCAATCTCCAGTACCGCTTTACCTGCTTTCTGAAAGTCAAAACCCGGCTGCAATTCTATTTGCGACATCATGCTTTTCCCTTTATCCAGAGAGAAGAGGCGAAAGCCAGTACAGCATCGCCATCCATACGATAAACCCGCCCGTCAGCAGCGCGCCTGCGCCTTTGCCAATCTGACGTTTCCGCCGCCAGCAGAGCAGGGCGAAAATAACGCTGACCAGCAGCATCACACCGTAATCGCGCGTGAAGGCCATGGGGTTAAACGCCCCTGGCGAAATCAGGGCGGGAAGGCCCATGACGATAGCGATATTAAAAATGTTGGAACCGATGATATTGCCAATCGCAATATCATCTTCACCTTTGCGCGCGCCCGCGATGGCCGTGGCCAGTTCAGGCAGGCTGGTGCCAATGGCAATCACCGTTAACCCTATCGTCAGTTCGCTCATGGCGAAATAGTTCGCCAGCACCGTTGCGTTATCGACCACCATGCGCGTCGCCATCGGCATGATGATGAGCGCCACGCCGAGCCACAGCAGCGCGACGGGCAGCGTCCCTTCACGCGGGAGTTCGGCGACCTGTTCACGCGTCAGGCTGTCATTGCCCTGTTTTTCAGCCTGGCGGGCGATTTTAACACTATACAGCAGCCAGATCCCGGCGAGCGCGAGCAGGAAAATACCGTCGTCATAGCTCAGCACGCCATCATAAAGCACGTAGCCTGCCAGCAGGCTTACGATTAACATTAGCGGCAATTCGCGGCGCAGAACATCAGAATCCACGCGAAAGGGGTGCAGCAGGGCGGCCAGGCCTAAAATCAGTAAAATATTGACGATGTTCGAGCCAATCGCGGTGCCGATAGCGAGGTCGACCTGGCCATGCAGTGAGGCTGAGACAGAGACAATAATTTCTGGCAGCGACGTGCCTACGCTGACCACCGTCATCCCGATAATGATGGGGGGCATGCCGATAAGCCGACACAGAATTGATGCAGCAAAGACTAATCGGTCAGCACTGTAGACCACCAAAAGTAAACCAATAATTAACAGTGCTGTTGCTAAAAGCATCAAAAGTCCTTTCTTCAGGTATACTTGCCGGTCCACCGCGCATAAATGTTGGCGCTGCATACAGTCTGAGGCGTAACGAATTCTTAATTTTGACTTTATGCGCCGGAAAAGTAAAACAAATGCCAGCTTTCGCTAACCTCAACGATTAATATTCTGTAAAAATGCTGGGTTTAGGGCTGATTTAAGCGTAATGCTTAACGTTAAGCAGGGTAAGAAAGGAACCATAAATGAGCCACTCTATGGCGAATTTAGTCGATGTCCGTGGAGTCAGTTTTTCTCGCGGTAACCGATTGATATTTGATGATATTTCTCTGACCGTGCCGCGTGGAAAAATCACCGCCATCATGGGGCCGTCGGGGATCGGAAAAACGACGCTGCTGCGTCTTATTGGTGGGCAAATTCCCCCTGACGGCGGCGAAATTCTCTTCGACGGGGAAAACGTTCCGGAGATGTCACGCTCGCGTCTGTATACTGTCCGCAAACGTATGAGCATGCTTTTTCAGTCGGGTGCGCTGTTCACCGATATGAACGTTTTTGATAACGTGGCTTACCCGCTGCGTGAGCATACCCGTCTGCCGTCCGAGCTGCTGAAAAGCACCGTCATGATGAAGCTTGAGGCCGTGGGGCTGAGAGGGGCGGCAAAACTGATGCCGTCTGAACTTTCTGGCGGTATGGCGCGCCGCGCCGCGCTGGCACGCGCCATCGCCCTGGAACCCGATTTAATCATGTTTGACGAACCTTTCGTCGGGCAGGACCCTATCACCATGGGCGTGCTGGTGAAGTTAATTTCTGAATTAAACAGTGCGCTGGGCGTCACCTGCATCGTGGTTTCTCACGATGTCCCGGAAGTCCTGAGCATTGCTGATTACGCCTATATCGTGGCAGACAAAAAGATCGTTGCACAGGGTAGCGCCCAGGCGCTGCAGGACAATGGCGATCCGCGCGTGCGGCAGTTCCTCGACGGAATTGCGGATGGACCTGTGCCGTTCCGTTACCCGTCAGGCGACTACCGTGACGACTTATTGGGAATAGGGAGTTAAGCCACTCATGCTGTTAAATGCGTTGGCCGCGCTCGGACACCGTGGCGTAAAAACCATCAGGACGTTCGGGCGTGCCGGATTGATGTTATTCAACGCGCTGGTCGGCAAGCCGGAGTTCCGCAAGCACGCGCCTTTGCTGGTGCGGCAGCTTTATAACGTTGGCGTGCTGTCGATGCTCATTATCATCGTTTCCGGTCTGTTTATCGGTATGGTGCTCGGGCTGCAGGGCTATCTGGTGCTAACGACCTACAGCGCCGAAACCAGCCTCGGGATGCTGGTGGCGCTCTCTCTGCTGCGTGAGCTGGGGCCGGTTGTCGCCGCGCTTCTGTTCGCGGGGCGCGCCGGGTCCGCTCTGACGGCGGAAATTGGCCTGATGCGGGCGACCGAACAGCTTTCCAGCATGGAGATGATGGCGGTTGATCCGCTGCGTCGCGTGATCTCTCCGCGCTTTTGGGCGGGCGTGATTTCGCTCCCGCTGCTGACCATCCTCTTTGTGGCCGTCGGCATCTGGGGCGGATCGTTAGTCGGCGTGCACTGGAAGGGCATTGATGCCGGTTTCTTCTGGTCTGCCATGCAGGATGCCATCGATCTGCGGATGGATCTGGTTAACTGTCTGATTAAGAGCGCGGTCTTCGCCGTTACGGTCACCTGGATCGCCCTGTTTAACGGTTATGATGCTATCCCGACGTCGGCGGGCATTAGCCGTGCAACTACACGTACTGTCGTTCATTCGTCGCTGGCCGTACTGGGTCTGGATTTTGTGCTCACCGCACTGATGTTTGGGAATTGAGTTCATGCAAACGAGAAAAAATGAAATTTGGGTCGGTATCTTCCTGCTGCTGGCTCTGCTGGCGGCGCTGTTTATCTGCCTGAGAGCGGCGGATATTACCTCTATTCGCACTGAGCCGACGTATCGCATTTATGCCACCTTCGATAACATTGGCGGCCTGAAAGCGCGCTCTCCGGTGCGTATTGGCGGCGTGGTTATCGGGCGCGTGTCAGACATTACGCTGGATGAGAAAACCTATCTGCCGCGCGTCGCGATGGATATTGAAGAGCGCTACAACCACATTCCGGATACCAGCTCGCTGTCTATCCGCACCTCCGGCCTGCTGGGCGAGCAATATCTGGCCCTGAACGTGGGTTTTGAAGATCCTGAGCTGGGAACGACTATCCTTAAAGACGGGAGCGTGATCCAGGATACGAAGTCAGCCATGGTGCTGGAAGATATGATTGGTCAGTTCCTTTACAACAGTAAAGGGGATGATAAAAAGTCTGACGATGCCCCTGCGCAGAGTGAAGACCCTACCAATGCTGCGCCGGCCCCTGGCGCAGCGAATTAATTTCAGGAGAAGTCATTCATGTTCAAACGACTGTTAATGGTTGCCATGCTGGTCATTGCCCCTCTCACTGCGGCACACGCTGCGGATCAGAGCAACCCGTACAAACTGATGAATGAAGCGGCGAAGAAAACCTTCGATCGTCTTAAAAACGAGCAGTCTCAAATCCGCGCCAACCCTGACTATCTGCGCGACGTGGTCGACCAGGAGCTGCTGCCTTACGTGCAGATCAAGTATGCCGGTGCGCTGGTACTCGGACGTTACTATAAAGACGCCACCCCTGCGCAGCGCGAGGCTTACTTCGCCGCGTTCCGTGAATACCTGAAGCAGGCTTATGGCCAGGCGCTGGCGATGTACCACGGCCAGACGTATCAGATTGCCCCTGAACAGCCGCTGGGTGATGCGACCATTATTCCTATCCGCGTGACCATTGTGGATCCCAACGGCCGTCCTCCGGTTCGCCTGGACTTCCAGTGGCGTAAAAACAGCCAGACCGGAAACTGGCAGGCATACGACATGATTGCGGAAGGCGTCAGTATGATCACCACCAAACAGAACGAGTGGAGCGACCTGCTGCGCACCAAAGGTATTGATGGCCTGACTGCACAGCTGCAGTCTATCTCTCGTCAGAAAATTTCCCTGGACGAGAAAAAGTAATGTCGCAGCAACTGAGCTGGTCGCGTGAGGGTGAAACGTTAGCGCTGACGGGGGAACTCGATCAGGACGTGTTGAACCCGCTATGGGATGCGCGCCAGAGCGCGATGCAGGGCGTTACGCTGATTGATTTAAGCGGCGTCACGCGGGTGGATACCGCGGGAATTGCTCTGCTCGTACACCTGGTTGCCACAGGCAAAAAGCAGGGGGCTCAGGTCGCTTTTACCGGGCTGAGCGACAATGTTGTTACGCTTGCCCAGCTTTACAATTTGTCTCAGGACGTATTACCTCGGTAATATTTTCAGTGCGTTACTTCTGAAAGCCCCGACAGTTTCATCGTTGGGGCTTTTTGCTGGTTTAAGACCGCGCCACTTTGCTCTAAGATGTTGGGCTTGTTTTCACTATCAGATGATGTAGACCCCATGGAAAATAATGAAATTCAGACAGTGCTGATGACGGCACTCTCACTTCAGGAAGCCCACGTCTCTGGCGATGGCAGTCACTTCCAGGTTATTGCTGTGGGTGAGATCTTCGACGGTATGAGTCGTGTGAAGAAGCAGCAGGCTGTGTACGCGCCGCTGATGGAATACATTGCGGATAACCGCATCCACGCCCTGTCGATTAAGGCGTTTACCCCGCAAGAGTGGGCGCGCGATCGTAAACTAAACGGTTTTTGAGCCGGGGGCCTCAGGGCCAGCGGCACGTGTGAATTTATAAGAGAGTTAACAATGGACAAATTTCGTGTACAGGGGCCAACGCGTCTCCAGGGCGAAGTCACAATTTCTGGCGCAAAAAATGCCGCACTGCCTATCCTCTTCGCTGCACTGCTTGCGGAAGAGCCCGTAGAGATCCAGAACGTACCAAAGCTTAAAGATATCGACACGACCATGAAGCTGCTTGGTCAGCTGGGCACCAAAGTGGAGCGTAACGGGTCCGTCTGGATTGACGCCAGCAACGTTAACAACTTCTCTGCTCCCTACGATCTGGTGAAAACCATGCGTGCATCCATCTGGGCGCTGGGCCCGCTGGTGGCGCGTTTTGGGCAGGGCCAGGTTTCCCTGCCGGGCGGATGCGCAATTGGCGCACGTCCCGTTGACCTGCATATCTTTGGCCTGGAGAAGCTGGGCGCAGAGATCAAGCTGGAAGAGGGCTACGTTAAAGCTTCCGTGAATGGCCGTCTGAAAGGCGCGCACATTGTCATGGACAAAGTGAGCGTTGGCGCGACCGTGACTATCATGTCGGCAGCGACGCTGGCCGAAGGGACCACCGTCATCGAAAACGCCGCGCGTGAGCCGGAAATCGTGGATACCGCGAATTTCCTCGTTGCGCTGGGGGCGAAAATCACCGGCCAGGGAACTGACCGCATTACCATCGAAGGCGTTGAGCGTCTGGGCGGCGGCGTTTATCGCGTTCTGCCTGACCGTATCGAAACCGGGACTTTCCTGGTGGCGGCGGCTATCTCTGGCGGCAAAATTACCTGTCGCAACGCCCAGCCTGATACGCTGGACGCCGTTCTGGCGAAACTGCGCGATGCGGGTGCGGATATTGAAACCGGTGAGGACTGGATCAGCCTGGATATGCACGGCCAGCGTCCGAAAGCGGTTAACGTGCGCACAGCGCCGCATCCTGCTTTCCCGACGGACATGCAGGCGCAGTTTACCCTGCTGAACCTTGTTGCAGAGGGCACGGGCTTCATCACCGAAACGATTTTCGAAAACCGTTTTATGCACGTACCGGAGCTGATCCGTATGGGCGCGCATGCGGAGATCGAAAGCAATACGGTTATCTGTCATGGCGTTGAAAAACTGTCGGGCGCACAGGTGATGGCGACCGATCTTCGTGCGTCTGCGAGCCTTGTGCTGGCAGGCTGTATTGCGGAAGGCACTACCGTTGTTGATCGTATCTACCACATCGATCGCGGCTATGAGCGTATCGAAGACAAACTGCGCGCGCTGGGTGCAAATATCGAGCGTGTGAAGGGCGAGTAATCGTTCCGGCACCCCCCTGCCGTCAATGGCCGGGGGATTGCTGTTCCTGTCAAACTAAGTACATCAGTCCTGGGGTGCTTTTTTTATTTTTCCCTGGCGCATCATGCGCGTTCTGTCGATAAATTCATGCGTAACGGGGTCGTGGTAGCGTGACGGCCAGATTATCCAGGGATGAGTGTCCAGCGCCGTTGCGATAATCAATTCTCCCTTTGGCCACGGACGCGTCAGCGCGTTTGCCAGCGTCGACGAGCTCAGCCCATTAAGGCGTGACTCCGCCGCCAGTGACGTTCCTTTTTTACGCAGTGCCGCAATAATATCTGCGGCACTGCGTAAAAA
>CAMKZP010000008.1 GCA_946477805.1 uncultured Enterobacter sp. | reverse complement strand
GTCGTCGGCAGCGTCAGATGTGTATAAGAGACAGCTTCCCTGCTTTGCTGGAGCTGGCGCTGCTGCAGCACCTCGATTTAACCCCGGGGACCGGATACGCCATTACCACCATCACCAAGTATTTGATCATGCTGTTTGGTGGGCTGGTGGGCTTTTCGATGATTGGGATTGAGTGGTCAAAACTGCAGTGGCTGGTCGCCGCGCTGACCGTGGGGCTGGGCTTTGGTTTGCAGGAGATTTTCGCCAACTTCGTTTCCGGCCTGATCATCCTGTTTGAAAAGCCGATCCGAATTGGCGATACGGTCACCATCCGCGATCTGACCGGCAGCGTGACCAAAATCAACACGCGTGCCACGACCATCAGCGACTGGGACCGTAAAGAGATCATCGTGCCGAACAAGGCGTTCATCACCGAGCAGTTTATCAACTGGTCGCTGTCAGACTCCGTCACGCGCGTGGTGCTCACCGTGCCAGCGCCTTCGGATGCTAACAGCGAAGAGGTGACGCAGATCCTCTACACCGCCGCAGAGCGCTGCTCGCTGGTTATCGACAATCCGGCGCCGGAAGTGTTCCTGGTCGACCTGCAGCAGGGGATCCAGATTTTCGAGCTGCGTATTTATGCCGCTGAAATGGGGCACCGTATGCCGCTGCGCCATGAGATCCACCAGCTGATTCTGGCCGGCTTCCGCGAGCACGGTATCGATATGCCGTTCCCACCGTTCCAGATGCGTCTGGAAAGCCTTGGCGGGACTAAAACGTCAAGAACGCTGTCATCAGCGGGGCGTAAGCGCCCGGCGGGAAGTTTGTAGGATTAGGTGCGGGCTGGTGCCCTCACCCCGGCCCTCTCCCACGGGAGAGGGTGCAAACATTAAAAAACCCTCTTAAGCGAGGGTTTTTGCTTTTACCTAGGCGCGATCGACCGTAAAGGCAATCACATCGCCCAGCTGCTCTGCGCCCAGCGCCAGCATCACCAGACGATCCACCCCCAGCGCGACGCCGGAGCAGTCCGGCAGACCGGCTTTTAACGCTTCCAGCAGGTTGGTATCAATCGGCTGCTGCGGCAGGCCGCGCGCGTTGCGCTTGCGGTTGTCCTGCTCAAAGCGCTGCTGCTGCTCGCGCGCGTCCGTCAGCTCGTGGAAGCCGTTCGCCAGCTCGATGCCTTTGTAATACACCTCAAAACGCTCCGCCACGCGGTGATCTTCCGTGCTGATCTGCGCCAGCGAGGCCTGGCTCGCCGGGAAATGGTAGACGAACGTTGGGCGATCTTTGCCAATCTGCGGCTCTACGCCGAAGGTGAACAGCAGCTGCAGCAGCGTGTCGCGGTCCTCTTCGGTATCCGCCACGTTGCTGAGATCCAGTTTTGCCGCCGCGTCGCGCAGCTGCGTTTTGTCCGCCGACAGCGGGTCTATCTCAAGATGGCGCTGGAACGCCTGCTGATAGGAGAGCGTTTCCGCTTCTGCGCAATCCAGCACCTGCTGGAGCAGATCGTCCACCTCGTTCATCAGGCGGTACATATCGTAATGCGGGCGGTACCACTCCAGCATGGTGAATTCGGGGTTATGGTGGCGCCCCATCTCTTCATTACGGAAGCTGCGGCACAGCTGATACACCGGGCCACACCCCGCCGCCAGCAGGCGCTTCATGTGGTATTCCGGGCTGGTCATCAGATACAGGTTCATCCCCTGAGAATGGCCGGGACCAACAAAACGGGTTTCAAACGGGACCAGATGAATATCGGTTACCGTTGCCTGACTCATGCACGGCGTTTCCACCTCCAGGACTCCGCGATCGGCAAAGAAGCGGCGAATTTCCGCCATAATTGCCGCGCGTTTTAACAGGTTTGGGATGGATGCGCTCGGCTGCCAGGTGGCCGTTTCGCTCATGGGTTTTTCTCCGATTTCAGACAAGGGCACGAAGTCTACTCGTAAGCCGGAGCTGAGACAAATTTTGCGCAGTAAAAGCCCCTTTTTCATTATGAAGAAAAATACCGTGACGGGATTCATCAATCACGATGATAAATCACCGCACAGAACAGCAAAAAAATCGAACACGTCAAATTTCCCTCACATCCGCACGGGTATACTGTATTACCCATAAAGGAGCAGTGGAAACGCTTTCGCAATCCGCCGTTCAGGCAGGTGAATCCCCCTGCTCATGGCGTTGCGGGAAAACAAAAATCTGGAGGAATGTCGTGCAAACTTTTCAAGCCGATCTTGCCGTTATAGGCGCTGGCGGAGCTGGATTACGCGCTGCGATTGCTGCAGCACAGGCTAATCCAAACGCTAAAATCGCACTGATTTCAAAAGTCTATCCGATGCGCAGCCACACGGTTGCCGCTGAGGGAGGGTCCGCCGCCGTCGCGCAGGATCATGACAGCTTCGAATACCATTTCCACGACACGGTTGCAGGGGGCGACTGGCTTTGCGAACAGGATGTCGTTGATTACTTCGTGCACCATTGCCCAACGGAAATGACCCAGCTGGAACAGTGGGGCTGCCCGTGGAGCCGTCGTCCGGACGGTAGCGTCAACGTTCGCCGCTTCGGCGGGATGAAGATCGAGCGCACCTGGTTCGCCGCCGATAAAACCGGCTTCCACATGCTGCATACCCTGTTCCAGACCTCCCTTCAGTTCCCACAGATCCAACGTTTTGATGAACACTTCGTGCTCGACATTCTGGTCGATGACGGCGAGGCGCGCGGCCTGGTGGCGATGAACATGATGGAAGGCACGCTTGTTCAGATCCGCGCGAAGGCCGTGGTGATGGCGACGGGCGGCGCGGGACGTGTTTATCGCTACAACACCAACGGCGGCATCGTCACCGGCGACGGCATGGGCATGGCGCTCAGCCACGGCGTGCCGCTGCGCGATATGGAGTTCGTTCAGTATCACCCAACCGGCCTGCCGGGTTCCGGCATTTTGATGACGGAAGGCTGCCGCGGCGAAGGCGGCATTCTGGTTAACAAAAACGGCTATCGCTATCTGCAGGATTACGGCATGGGGCCGGAAACCCCGCTCGGCGAGCCGAAGAACAAATATATGGAGCTCGGCCCGCGCGATAAAGTATCGCAGGCCTTCTGGCACGAGTGGCGCAAAGGCAACACCATCTCCACGCCGCGCGGCGATGTGGTTTACCTTGACCTGCGCCACCTCGGCGAGAAAAAACTGCTGGAGCGTCTACCGTTCATCTGCGAGCTGGCAAAAGCCTACGTCGGCGTCGACCCGGTGAAAGAGCCGATTCCGGTGCGCCCAACCGCGCACTACACCATGGGCGGGATTGAAACCGACCAGCAGTGCGAAACCCGCATCAAAGGTCTGTTTGCCGTGGGCGAATGTTCCTCTGTTGGCCTGCACGGTGCGAACCGTCTGGGCTCTAACTCGCTGGCTGAGCTGGTCGTCTTTGGCCGCATGGCGGGCGAGCGCGCGATGGAGCGTGCCGCAACGGCGGGCGAAGCCAACGATGCCGCGCTGAACGCACAGGCCGCAGACGTCGAAAACCGGCTGAAAGAGCTGGTGAATCAGGAAGGCAACGAGAACTGGTCGAAGATCCGCGACGAGATGGGCCTGTCGATGGAAGAGGGCTGCGGGATCTACCGCACGCCGGAGCTGATGCAGAAAACCGTCGACAAGCTGGCGGAGCTGCAAGAGCGCTTCAGGCGCGTGCGCATCACCGACACCTCCAGCGTGTTTAACACCGACCTGCTTTACACCATCGAGCTGGGCCACGGTCTGAACGTTGCGGAATGTATGGCGCACTCTGCCCTCGCACGTAAGGAATCACGCGGTGCCCACCAGCGTCTGGACGAGGGTTGTACCGAACGTGATGACGTCAACTTCCTGAAACACACCCTCGCCTGGCGCGATGCGGATGGCACAACCCGTCTGGACTACAGCGACGTGAAGATCACCACGCTGCCACCGGCGAAACGCGTGTACGGTGCAGAAGCAGAAGACGCCGAGAAGAAGGAGAAGGCGAATGGCTGAGATGCAAAAACTGAAAGTTGAAGTGGTGCGCTACAACCCGGAAGTGGACGCCGCACCGCACAGCGCTTTCTATGAAGTGCCTTACGACGAGCAAACCTCCCTGCTGGATGCGCTCGGCTATATCAAAGATAACCTGGCGCCAGACCTGAGCTACCGCTGGTCCTGCCGCATGGCGATCTGCGGCTCCTGCGGCATGATGGTCAATAAGGTGCCCAAGCTGGCCTGTAAAACCTTCCTGCGCGAGTACACAAAGGGTATCAAGGTTGAAGCGCTGGGAAACTTCCCGATTGAGCGCGATCTGGTGGTCGATATGACCCACTTTATCGAAAGCCTGGAGGCCATCAAGCCGTACATCATCGGCAACCCGCGCACGCCGGACCAGGGTCCAAACACGCAGACGCCTGCGCAAATGGCGAAGTACCATCAGTTCTCCGGCTGCATTAACTGCGGCCTGTGCTACGCCGCGTGCCCGCAGTTTGGCCTGAACCCGGAGTTCATCGGACCGGCCGCCATCACCCTGGCGCACCGCTATAACGAAGACAGCCGCGACCACGGTAAAAAAGAACGTATGGCGCAGCTTAACAGCCAGAACGGCGTCTGGAGCTGCACGTTTGTGGGCTACTGCTCCGAAGTGTGTCCGAAGCACGTCGACCCGGCCGCCGCTATTCAGCAGGGCAAAGTGGAAAGTTCGAAAGACTTTCTTATCGCTACCCTGAAACCACGCTAAGGAGTGCATGATGACGACTAAACGCAAAGCCTACGTGCGGCCAATGCCGTCCAGCTGGTGGAAAAAGCTGCCGTTTTATCGCTTCTATATGCTGCGTGAAGGCACGGCGGTTCCGGCGGTGTGGTTCAGCCTGGAGCTGATGTACGGCCTCTTTGCCCTCAAACACGGCCCCGAAACCTGGGCCAGCTTTGTGGGTTTCCTGCAAAACCCGATCATTGTGATCCTGAACCTGATCGTGCTCGCAGCGGCTCTGCTTCACACCAAAACCTGGTTTGAACTGGCGCCAAAAGCGGCGAACATTATTGTTAAAGGCGAGAAAATGGGGCCCGAGCCGGTGATAAAAGGGCTCTGGGCTGTGACGGCCGTTGTTACGGTGGTCATTCTGTTTGTCGCACTGTTCTGGTAAGGAGGCTACCGTGATCAATCCAAATCCAAAACGCTCCGACGAGCCGGTCTTCTGGGGCCTGTTTGGCGCAGGCGGCATGTGGAGCGCTATCATCGCGCCGGTGATTATCCTGCTGGTTGGCATAATGCTGCCGCTGGGGCTGTTCCCGGGTGATGCGCTGGGCTATGAGCGGGTGCTCGCGTTTGCGGGCAGCTTTGTCGGCCGCGCGTTCATCTTCCTGATGATTGTCCTGCCGCTGTGGCTGGGCCTGCACCGTATTCACCATGCGATGCACGACCTGAAAATCCACGTGCCGAACGGCAAGTGGGTGTTCTACGGTCTGGCTACCATCCTGACCGTGGTGACGCTGATTGCCGTAGTCACCCTCTGACGCTTCTGGCCCGCCCTCCGGCGGGCCTTTCTTTCTGCATTTACCCACCAGCCACTGCGCTAACTCAGGCATTGCGGGAATATCGCTGCGCGTCATACGCTCTTCCGTTAAAAACATTAGCCGCTAATGCTACATTTTACCCTTTGTCAGGCACGGTCAAATGCCACAGACTACGCTCGTCCAGTGGGCCCGGACACTCCCCTTAACCGCGATTACGGAAGATAACTGATGATCAAAAAATCCCTTTGCTGCGCCCTGCTGCTCGGCGTCTCCTGTTCCGGCGCTGCCGCACCGATGTCAGAAAAACAGCTAGCGGAGACGGTTGAACGTGCCGTCATTCCGCTCATGAAAGCACAATCTATTCCGGGCATGGCGGTCGCCGTGATTTACCAGGGCCAGCCGCGCTACTTTACGTTCGGCAAAGCGGATGTCGCCGCGGATAAACCCGTCACGCCGCACACCCTGTTTGAGCTGGGCTCCATCAGCAAAACGTTTACGGGTGTGCTGGGCGCCGATGCCCTCGCGCGCGGCGAGATTTCGCTGGCCGATCCGGCAACCAAATACTGGCCCGAGCTGACGGGCAAACAGTGGCAGGGCATTCGCCTGCTGGATCTGGCCACCTACACCGCTGGCGGCCTGCCGCTACAGGTCCCTGATGAGGTGACGGACACCGCGTCGCTGCTGCGATTTTATCAGACATGGCAGCCGCAGTGGAAACCGGGTACGACGCGGCTGTACGCCAATGCCAGCATCGGCCTGTTTGGCGCGCTGGCGGTAAAGCCTTCAGGGATGACGTTTGAGCAGGCCATGACGGAGCGGGTCTTTGCGCCGCTGAAGCTGGCGCATACCTGGCTTAACGTGCCGAAAGCAGAAGAGCAGCACTACGCATGGGGATACCGTGACGGCAAGGCGGTTCACGTCTCGCCGGGAATGCTGGACGCCGAAGCCTATGGGGTCAAAACTGACGTGCAGGATATGGCACGCTGGGTGATGGCCAATATGTCACCCGATACCGTTCAGGCTGCATCGCTGAAAAAAGGGATTGCCCTGGCGCAGTCTCGCTACTGGCGAGCCGGTGCGATGTATCAGGGGCTGGGCTGGGAGATGCTCAACTGGCCGGTTGACGCCAGAACGCTGGTCGAGGGCAGCGACAATAAGGTTGCGCTGGCACCGCAGCTTGCGAAAGAGATCGCGCCTCCGACTCCGCCGGTGAAAGCATCTTGGGTTCACAAAACGGGCTCAACCGGCGGGTTTGGCAGCTATGTGGCCTTCATCCCGGAGAAGCAGCTTGGCATCGTAATGCTGGCGAACAAGAGCTACCCCAATACCGCGCGGGTAGAGACGGCATACGGTATTCTCAACGCTCTGCAGTAAAAACCGTGCCGGGTAACGCTGCGCTTACCCGGCGAAACGCACCGCACTAAGCCCACATTTTTCCTGCGCTCATCTACACTTAACAAAAAACACGTTAGGAAGCACTTATGCGCATTCTGCCTGTTATCGCCGCAGTGACGGCCGCGTTTTTAGTGGTTGCCTGCAGTTCTCCTTCTCCCCCTCCCGGCGTCACCGTCGTCACGCCTTTTGATTCGCAACGCTTCCTCGGCACCTGGTATGAAATCGCCCGTATGGACCATAAGTTCGAACAGGGTTTAGAGAAAGTTACCGCACGGTACAGCGCAATGGATGACGGCGGTATTCAGGTCGTTAACCGTGGCTATAATCGCGAGCGGGAGATGTGGCAGCAGTCCGTCGGCAAGGCGTACTTCACCGGCGATCCGAACCGGGCCGCGCTGAAAGTTTCCTTTATTGGGCCCTTCTACGGCGGATATAACGTCATCGCGCTGGACAGAGAATACCGCCACGCGCTGGTCTGCGGGCCGGATCGCAACTATTTGTGGATACTTTCCCGCACGCCCACGATTTCACCCGAGATGAAACAGCAGATGCTGGACGTCGCGACCCGGCAAGGGTTTGATGTGTCGAAATTAATCTGGGTTGAACAGCCGCATTAGTGCGTGCTGAGCTTGAGCCCAATAATCCCGGCGACGATCAGCGCGAGGCTGGCGATACGCGCCAGACTCGCTGACTCGCCCAGCAGCAGAATGCCGGTAATGGCCGCCCCCACCGCACCAATGCCTGTCCAGACGGCATAAGCCGTTCCTACAGGCAGCGTACGCATCGCCCAGGAGAGCATGACGATACTCACGATCATCGCCGTCACGGTGATGACGCTGGGCGTCAGGCGGGTAAAGCCGTGGGTGTATTTCAGGCCAATTGCCCATACCACTTCGAGCAGGCCGGCAATAAAAAGAACGATCCAGGACATTTCAGGCTCCTTAACTTAATGGCAAGTTGGGGCCGTCCCCGATGAAGGAAGCGCTTACGGGTCGTCCCGCAAGGCTGAGATTACGCACACTATTTTCGTCAGCGTACGATTTTTTTTCAATCCTTTTATCAAGAGCGCGTTAAGCCCAGAAATAGCCGCAGTAAGGCGCGTAATTCAGCCTTTTATCACTCATCGGACTTCTCTATGATGATATGCTTTCTGATGGCAGGAAGCCAAACCACTAGCCGACTGCGAATAACACATGTTCAAAATTCTCCTGATTGACCGTTGTCACTTCACCCGCACGGGATTTGAAGCGTGGCTCAATCATTCAGGCCTGTTTCCGGGCCACTTCGTCGTAACCGGGTTAAACAATCTTTTCCTCGCCAGAGAGCATATCCTGCAGTGGAAACCGACGCTGGTCATTGCTGACTTACAGGGTTTCAGGCAGGAATTACACCCTTTTCAGCAATTCTCTTCCCTGCTTATCGCCAGCGAAACGCTGCCCTTTATTTTGCTGCAGTCGGGTGATGAGCAGGAGATGACGGACTACGTTAGGCATTTCCCGGTATGGGCGTCGTTGTCAAAAAATGCCGAGCTGGAAGCGCTGGCAACGGTGATTAATGATGCTCTAACGTCGTGCGCAAGCGTGGAGATCCCGCAGGTGGCCGCCCCGCTGCTGACGCGGCAGGAGGAAAAAGTGCTGACATTGTGGATGGACGGCGCGAGCAATCAAAAGATTGCCAGCCATCTGAGCATTAACGGTAAAACGGTTTATACCTACAAGCGAAATATCCGCATGAAGCTGCATATGGATACGCGCTATTCGCCGTTTTTATCTCCGCAGGAAGTGAATAATTGACGGTACGGTGATTTTACTGCGCCGTACCGCCCTTGCTTCATTAGTTCTGCGCTTTAGTCGCTGCACCAGAAATAGCATTACCACCGTCGGAGATATCTTCCCCTACGCCGCGAGTGGTGTTACATGCAGTCAGTACTGAAGAAAGCACCAGGACAGAAAAGATCGCTGCAATTGTTTTCTTAACCATAATATCTTCCTTTTATAGCCAAAGTTATTTTGTGTATAGCAACTTAAGGATAGACAAGATCCCGACGTTTGACGGAAAAGGAACAATTTTTAGGAAAATTAGACGTTTTAGCTGGCTGCGTGAGAGATGATATGGACAAGATCCTGGATATCTTCACCCATACCACGTGCGGTATTACATCTGGAGAGGAGTGCGCTGGAGAGGGCCAGCAGAAGCAGAATTTTAACGGTGCGTTTCGTCATCCCTGCCTGCAAAAATCAGGCGCAGCGGGCGCTGCGCCTTCTGCCATGACGTGAATTACTTCACGCGGGATACGTATTCGCCGGAGCGGGTATCCACTTTGATCACTTCGCCAGTCTGTACGAACAGTGGAACTTTAACCACTGCGCCGGTAGACAGTTTGGCTGGCTTACCGCCGGTACCTGCGGTGTCACCCTTCAGGCCTGGATCGGTTTCAACGATTTCCAGCTCTACGAAGTTTGGTGGGGTCACAGCGATAGGCTGGCCGTTCCACAGGGTCACGATGCACTCGGCCTGATCCAGCAGCCATTTAGCGCTGTCGCCTACCGCTTTCTCGTCAGCAGACAGCTGTTCGAACGTAGAGTTGTTCATGAAATGCCAGAACTCACCGTCGTTGTACAGGTAAGTCAGGGTCATATCGACGACATCAGCGCCTTCAGCGGAGTCAGTAGACTTGAAGGTTTTCTCTACGCGGGTGCCGGTCAGCAGGCGGCGCAGCTTAACGCGTGCGAATGCCTGGCCTTTGCCTGGTTTAACGAATTCGCTGGCTTCAACCGCATACGGTTCGCCGTCCATCATGATTTTAAGACCAGCACGAAAATCGTTGCTATAGTACGTTGCCATAAGGCCCTCTAAATTTGTTAACTGGTAGCTAAGCCACAAAATGGCGCATATTGTAACCCTAAACACCCCGTCCAGAGAAGATTGGTTATCGCAACTTGCCGATGTAATCACCAGTCCTGATGAATTGCTGCGTCTTTTAGACCTCGAACAGCATGAAGAGCTGCTGGCAGGCCGCGAGGCAAAGCGCCTTTTTGCCCTGCGCGTGCCCCGCGCGTTCGTGGCGCGCATGGAGAAGGGAAACCCTGACGATCCGCTCTTAAAACAGACGCTTACCGCGCAAGAAGAGTTTATTACTGCGCCGGGCTACAGTACCGATCCGCTGGAGGAACAGCACAGCGTCGTGCCCGGTTTGCTGCACAAATACCTCAACCGCGCCCTGCTGCTGGTGAAAGGCGGCTGCGCGGTCAATTGCCGATATTGTTTCCGTCGCCACTTCCCGTATGCCGAAAATCAGGGCAATAAGCGCAACTGGCAGGTTGCACTGGACTATATCGCAGCGCATCCCGAGCTGGATGAGATTATCTTTTCCGGCGGCGACCCGCTGATGGCGAAAGATCATGAGCTGGACTGGCTGCTGACGCAGCTCGAAGCCATTCCGCACATCAAGCGCCTGCGCATTCACAGCCGGCTGCCGATTGTTATTCCTGCGCGTATCACCGACGGGCTGGTATCGCGCGTTGAGCAGTCACGTTTGCAGGTGCTGCTGGTGAACCATATCAACCACGCGAATGAAATTGGCGATGAATTTCGGGCATCCATGGCGCGACTGCGTAAGGCGGGCGTGACGCTACTGAATCAGAGCGTACTGCTGCGCGGCGTAAACGACAGCGCTCGCGTGCTGGCGGACCTGAGCAATGCGTTGTTTGATGCGGGAGTGATGCCCTATTACCTGCACGTGCTGGATCGCGTTCAGGGCGCGGCGCATTTCATGGTGACGGATGACGAAGCCCGGCAGATTATGCGCGAACTGTTAACGCTGGTTTCGGGCTATATGGTGCCGAAGCTGGCGCGCGAGATTGGCGGTGAGCCGAGCAAGACGCCGCTCGATTTACAGTTGCGGCAGCGCTAATTTCCCCTAACCCTCTCCCGCAGGAGAGGGAAAAAGGCAATCAGTTCGGGCACTTATAGACCTGGCCATTCATCTTGCTGGCGGTTGGCACGAAGCTGGAAAGCATACCCTGGGTTGGGCTGCTTACGCCGTAAATCACGTTGCCGCCCATGGCTGCAGCCTGGTTGCGCAAGGCATTCGCAGCACCGCGCATAGAGCCACCCTCTTCACCGTGCTGGCCCGACAGCCAGTTGCTCTGCTCGCCGGACGCGGTGCCTAACAGCTGGCATTCGCTGCCAGGCTTATCTTCAACAAAGCGAACGCCCTGGCCCGCTGCCGACAGCTCATTGCTGGAGCTACAACCTGCCAGCAGCAATGCTGCCCCTACGATCCCTGCACAGACTTTTACGCGCATGTTATTCCTCGGTTTCAATAAGCTGGACAGTAGCTGTCCGTGTGTAAACCTTATACCTAAAAGATGACCAAAAGAAAAACCCTCAGACATTTCTGCCCGAGGGTTTTTCTTTATTTGGCGAGATTATTCATTTAATCGAATAATTCAAGTTGCAGAAAGGCGACAAGTTCGTGCATCCCCGGGAGCTTACTCAAGTAAGCTCCCGGGGTAAGCGAACGCAGTCAACGCATCTGCGGCTTGAAGTATGAAGATTAAATTACATCATACCGCCCATACCGCCCATGCCGCCCATACCTGCAGCACCTAAGTCAGGCGCGTCGCCTTTAGGCAGGTCGGTCACCATGCACTCGGTGGTGATCATCAGGCCAGCAACGGATGCCGCATACTGCAGAGCAGAACGGGTCACTTTGGTTGGGTCCAGGATACCGAAGTCGATCATGTTGCCATATTCTTCAGTTGCGGCGTTGTAACCGTAGTTACCTTCGCCCGCCTTCACGTTGTTAGTCACAACAGATGGCTCTTCACCGGCGTTAGAGACGATCTGACGCAGAGGCGCTTCCATTGCGCGCAGCGCAACTTTGATACCCACGTTCTGATCTTCGTTCTGAGCGGTCAGGTTAGCCAGCTTAGCGGCCACGCGTACCAGCGCAACGCCACCACCCGCAACCACGCCTTCTTCTACCGCAGCACGGGTCGCGTGCAGGGCATCGTCAACGCGCGCTTTTTTCTCTTTCATTTCAACTTCGGTCGCAGCACCGACTTTGATTACCGCAACGCCGCCAGCCAGTTTCGCTACGCGCTCCTGCAGTTTTTCACGGTCGTAATCAGAAGTTGCTTCTTCGATCTGCTTACGGATTTGACCAACGCGGCCCTGAATAGCAGCTTCTTCACCCACGCCATCAATGATGGTGGTAGTGTCTTTGTTGATCACAACGCGTTTAGCCTGGCCCAGGTCTTCCAGGGTCGCTTTTTCCAGCTCCATACCGATCTCTTCAGAGATAACGGTACCGCCGGTCAGGGTCGCGATATCCTGCAGCATCGCTTTACGGCGATCGCCGAAGCCAGGTGCTTTAACCGCAGCCACTTTCACGATGCCGCGCATGGTGTTAACCACCAGCGTTGCCAGCGCTTCGCCTTCAACATCTTCAGCGATGATAACCAGCGGTTTGCCTGCTTTCGCAACGGCTTCCAGAACCGGCAGCATTTCGCGGATGTTGGAAATTTTCTTGTCAGCCAGCAGGATGAACGGGCTTTCCAGCTCAACAGCGCCAGTCTCTGGCTTGTTGATGAAGTATGGGGACAGGTAGCCGCGGTCGAACTGCATACCTTCTACTACATCCAGTTCGTCTTCCAGGCCGGTACCGTCTTCAACGGTGATCACGCCTTCTTTACCGACTTTATCCATCGCTTCAGCGATCAGCTTACCTACGGTTTCGTCGGAGTTAGCGGAGATAGTACCTACCTGAGCAATGGCTTTAGAGTCAGAGCACGGTACGGACAGCGCTTTCAGCTCTTCAACAGCGGATGCGACAGCTTTGTCGATACCACGTTTCAGATCCATCGGGTTCATACCCGCAGCAACGGCTTTCAGACCTTCAGTGATGATAGCCTGCGCCAGTACGGTCGCGGTGGTGGTACCGTCGCCTGCAGCGTCGTTCGCTTTGGAGGCCACTTCTTTCACCATCTGCGCACCCATGTTTTCGAACTTGTCTTCCAGTTCGATTTCACGTGCTACGGATACACCATCTTTAGTGATGGTTGGCGCGCCGAAGGATTTATCCAGCACTACGTTACGGCCTTTCGGGCCCAGGGTCACTTTAACTGCGTCTGCCAGTACGTTTACGCCGCGGAGCATTTTTACACGAGCGTCGTTACCGAATTTTACGTCTTTAGCTGCCATGTTCTTATTTCCTCAAATTCTCGTGCGTAAATTACGCTTCAACAATTGCCAGAATGTCGCTTTCGGACATGATCAACACTTCTTCATTGTCGATCTTTTCGGATTTCACGCCGTAGCCATCGTTGAAAATTACGATGTCACCAACTTTAACGTCCAGCGGCTGCACAGATCCGTTTTCCAGGATGCGGCCCTTACCGACAGCGATGATTTCGCCACGCGTTGATTTGGCTGCTGCAGAACCGGTCAGAACAATGCCGCCAGCAGACTTGGTTTCAACTTCTTTACGTTTGACGATCACACGATCATGTAACGGACGAATACTCATTGATAGCTCTCCTTTGAGAAAGTCATTATCAGTTATGGATGACGCCGGTCCGCACGCGGTTTTCCGACTAGTGCCCTGAGAGATGGGGATAGCTTTTTGTCCCTTCAAGGGGGAGCTGAAAAAAAAATTTGCGAAAGTGTTACCATCACCTCTCTTTTGATGGTCACAGGGCGATGTAAATGAGTGGACTCAAACAGGAGTTGGGGCTGGCGCAGGGCGTGGGTTTACTCTCAACCTCCTTGTTGGGCACGGGCGTGTTTGCCGTTCCCGCACTGGCGGCGCTGGTGGCAGGCGATAACAGCCTGTGGGCGTGGCCGGTATTGATTGTGCTGGTTTTTCCGGTTGCGATTGTCTTCGCCATCCTGGGGCGACATTTTCCCAGCGCCGGCGGCGTAGCGCATTTTGTGGGTATGGCCTTTGGCCCTCGCCTGGAGCGCGTCACCGGCTGGCTGTTTCTCTCGGTGATCCCGGTTGGCCTGCCGGCGGCGCTGCATATTGCAACCGGCTTTGGGCAGGCGCTGTTTGGCTGGCATAACGAGCAGCTGCTGCTGGCTGAGCTTGGGACGCTGGCGATTATCTGGTGGGTCGGGTCGCGGGGAGCCAGCTCAAGCGCCAACCTGCAAACGCTGGTTGCCGTACTGATTGTGGCGCTGATTGCCGCCATCTGGTGGGCGGGCGATATCTCCGTGGCGGAGATCCCCTTCCCGGCGGTGACGGATGTTAACCATTCTCAGCTTTTCGCTGCGCTTTCGGTGATGTTCTGGTGTTTTGTCGGGCTCGAAGCGTTTGCTCATCTGGCGTCGGAATTTAAGCAACCCGAGCGCGATTTCCCGCGCGCGCTGATGATTGGCCTGCTGCTGGCGGGCACGGTTTACTGGGCGTGTACCGTGCTGGTGCTGCACTTCAACGCGTTTGGCGCAGATAAAGCCGCTGCCGCATCCCTGCCGGGCATCGTGGTTGAGCTGTTTGGGGTGAAAGCGCTGTGGGTTGCCTGCGTCATTGGGTATCTGGCCTGCTTTGCCAGCCTGAATATCTATATTCAGAGCTTTGCCCGATTGGTGTGGTCGCAGGCGCTGTATAAGCCCGAAAGCCGCCTGGCTCGCCTGTCTAAACGCCAGCTGCCGCTAAATGCGTTAAATGCCGTGCTGGGCTGCTGCGTGCTGAGTACGCTGTGCATTTACGGGCTGAATATCAATCTGGATGCGCTGATTGTCTACGCCAACGGCATCTTCATCATGATTTATCTTCTGTGCATGCTGGCGGGCTGCCGCCTGCTGAAAGGCCGCTATAAAGCGCTGGCGGCCATCGGCGGAGCGCTGTGTCTGCTGCTGCTGGCGATGGTAGGGTGGAAAAGCCTGTACGCCATTGTCGTGCTGGCGGGGCTGTGGGCGTTTCTGCCGAAGCGCGGTGCACTCGCGTAGGCCCGGTTAGCACAGCGCCACCGGGCAACAACGTTACCGATCGTCTTTGTGATCCAGGCGGTCGCGCGGGTCGTCTTTCCGCTGATATTCACCGTCAAACGTCTCGCCCGGCCCGGTGCTGAACCCGCCACCTGGCATACGGCTGAAGCGCAGATGCGGCAGCAGCTTCATGGTCAGGTGCTTCTGCACCGGCGGCAGCAGGAGCAGCAGGCCGAGGAAATCCGTAAAGAAGCCCGGCAGGATCAGCAGCAGGCCAGCAATAATCAGCGACACGCTTTTGATCATCTCGGCTGCCGGGCTTTCGCCTGCGGCCATCTTCTGCTGCATTAACAGGAAATTTTTGAAGCCCTGGTTACGCACCAGCGACATGCCGATGACCGAGGTGAAAATCACCAGAATCAGCGTCAGCAGGACGCCCAGCACGTGGGCAACCTGGATGAAAATCGAAATCTCCACGTAAACATAGAGAAAGAAAGCAATAAACGGTATCCAGCGCACTGGCATCTCCTGTATGGCAGGCGCCGTCTGGCTCCTGTCTGAATGTGTTCGCGAAACGCGTCTGTAAGAGATGGAGACGGTTAGCCAAAATTCAATCGGTTTGCACGGATATTTTTTTTGGAAATATTAAAGCGGTGACACATTTCACAGATTAATAATTATCATGAAATCGGGTCGATAATAAGTGATCCAGCTTACGGCAATTCGCTATCATCAGCATATGATCTCGAACATCTGGCCGATTGAGGGAATAATCGTCGGTCAGAAAATATTCAAAACCACATATATACTGTGTGTTTAGTACAATCCATCGGCAGCTTGAAAAGAAGGTTCACATGTTAAACAACATTCGTATCGAAGAAGATTTGTTGGGTACCAGGGAAGTTCCAGCGGATGCCTACTATGGTGTTCACACTCTGAGAGCGATTGAAAACTTCTACATCAGCAACAGCAAAATCAGCGACATCCCTGAGTTTGTCCGTGGCATGGTGATGGTGAAGAAAGCCGCAGCGCTGGCGAACAAAGAGCTGCAAACCATTCCGAAAAGCGCTGCAAATGCGATTATCGCCGCCTGCGATGAAGTGCTGAACAACGGCAAGTGCATGGATCAGTTCCCGGTTGACGTCTACCAGGGCGGCGCGGGAACCTCCGTCAACATGAATACTAATGAAGTACTGGCAAACATTGGCCTGGAGCTGATGGGTCATCAGAAAGGTGAATACCAGTACCTCAACCCTAACGACCACGTGAATAAATGCCAGTCCACCAACGACGCCTACCCAACGGGCTTTCGCATCGCGGTTTACGCCTCCGTGGTGAAACTGGTCGACGCGATTAACCAGCTGGGCGATGGCTTCCAGCGCAAAGCGGTTGAGTTCCAGGACATCCTGAAGATGGGCCGTACCCAGCTGCAGGACGCCGTGCCTATGACCCTCGGTCAGGAGTTCCACGCGTTTAACGTGCTGCTGAACGAAGAAACCAAAAACCTGCTGCGCACGTCCGAACTGCTGCTGGAAGTCAACCTGGGCGCTACCGCCATCGGTACCCGTCTGAATACGCCGGAAGGCTACCAGCAGCTGGCGGTACAGAAGCTGGCTGAAGTGTCTAACCTGCCGGTAGTGGCTGCCGAAGACCTGATTGAAGCCACCTCCGACTGCGGCGCCTACGTGATGGTCCACAGCGCCCTGAAACGCCTGGCGGTGAAGCTGTCGAAAATCTGTAACGACCTGCGCCTGCTCTCCTCCGGCCCGCGCGCTGGCCTGAATGAAATCAACCTGCCAGAGCTGCAGGCCGGTTCCTCTATCATGCCGGCCAAGGTGAACCCTGTGGTGCCAGAAGTGGTGAACCAGGTTTGCTTTAAAGTCATCGGTAACGACACCACCGTCACCATGGCCTCCGAAGCGGGCCAGCTGCAGCTGAACGTGATGGAGCCGGTAATTGGCCAGGCGATGTTTGAATCTATCCACATTCTGACTAACGCCTGCTACAACCTGCTGGAGAAATGCATCAACGGCATCACCGCAAATAAAGAAGTGTGTGAAGGCTACGTGTACAACTCCATCGGCATCGTCACCTACCTGAACCCGTTCATCGGCCACCACAACGGCGACATCGTCGGGAAGATTTGTGCCGAAACCGGTAAGAGCGTGCGTGAAGTGGTTCTTGAGCGAGGATTGTTGACCGAAGCCGAGCTGGACGATATCTTTTCGGCCCAGAACCTGATGCATCCGGCCTATAAAGCGAAACGTTATACCGATGAAAGCGAACAATAACAGTTCAGGCTAAGCTTCCGAAAGGCACGTCACTTGTGACGTGCCTTTTTTCTTTTTAAGCATTACCAATTACACAACATTTCAATATCAACTTGTTAATAAACAAGGAAGGCACTTATGTTTGGAGCAGAACTCGTCATCGTCTTGTTGGCGATTTATTTGGGCGCACGGCTCGGGGGGATCGGCATCGGTTTTGCCGGCGGTCTCGGGGTGCTTGTTCTTACCCTCATTTTTCAGATCAAGCCCGGCGCAATCCCTTTTGACGTTATCGAAATCATCATGGCCGTTATCGCGGCTATCGCCGCCATGCAGGTGGCGGGCGGTATGGACTACCTGGTGAGCCTGGCGGAGCGTATGCTGCGCCGCCATCCCAAATATATAACCTTCCTTGCTCCGCTGGTGACCTGGTTTATGACCATTCTCGCCGGCACCGGCCACACGGCGTTCTCCACCCTGCCGGTGATTACCGAGGTGGCGAAAGAGCAGGGCATTCGTCCGTCTCGCCCGCTTTCCATCGCGGTTGTGGCGTCCCAGATTGCTATCACCGCCTCGCCGATTTCCGCCGCCGTGGTCTTCTTCGCCGGTATCCTTGAGCCAATGGGCGTGAGCTACCTGACGCTGCTGGCGATCTGTATTCCGGTGACGCTGATTGCGGTGATGATTACCGCCGTGCTGTGTAACTTCCTCGGCGCAGAGCTGAAGGACGACCCGGTTTACCAGGAGCGTCTGGCAAAAGGTGAAGTGAGCCTGCGCGGCAGCCAGGTCTTTGAGCTGAAACCGCACGCAAAACGCTCCGTGCTGCTGTTCCTGATCGGTATTGTCGCGGTGATGTTCTACGCCACCGCTATCAGCGACACCGTGGGCCTGATCCAGAACCCGGTCCTGCCGCGTAACGAAGCGATCGTGGTGTTCATGCTGACCATCGCGACGCTGATTAGCATCACCTGTAAAATCGATACCAGCGAAGTGCTGAACGCCAGCACGTTCAAATCCGGTATGAGCGCCTGCGTGTGCGTGCTGGGCGTGGCCTGGCTCGGTGACACCTTTGTGAAAGCGCACATCAGCGACATCCAGACCGTTGCCGGTGACCTGCTGCACAACTATCCGTGGCTGCTGGCGGTGGTGCTGTTCTTTGCCGCCACCCTGCTCTACTCTCAGGCGGCGACGACCAAAGCGCTGATGCCTGCAGCCCTGATGCTGGGCGTTAGCCCGCTGACGGCCATAGCCTCTTTCGCAGCGGTTTCTGCGCTGTTCGTTCTGCCGACCTACCCGACCCTGCTGGCGGCGGTTGAGATGGACGACACCGGCTCGACGCGCATCGGTAAATACGTGTTTAACCACGCTTTCCTGATCCCGGGCGTGGTGGCGATTACGCTGTGCGTCATCCTCGGCTTTATCATCGGCGGCGTGGTGCTGTAATCGTTAGCCGTTGTAAAAATAGTTAAAATCGGGCCGCTCTGCGGCCCGTTTCATTAATGACCCACCGCCTTGCGTGATATAGTGAAGACTTTCGTGATGAGGAGGTCGACCTGTGAACACGCCTGATGCCGTCGTCGTACTGTGTACCGCTCCTGATGAAGCCTCCGCCCAGGATCTCGCCGCCAAAGTGCTGGCCGAAAAACTGGCGGCCTGCGTGACGCTTCTCCCTGGCGCGACGTCCCTTTACTACTGGGAAGGCAAGCTGGAGCAGGAGTACGAAGTCCAGATGCTGCTCAAAACCAACCTGGCAAACCAGCAGGCGCTGCTTGACTGCCTCAAGTCTCATCATCCTTACCAAACCCCCGAACTGCTGGTGCTCCCGGTGGTTCACGGCGATAACGATTATCTCTCATGGCTCAACGCTTCCTTACGCTGATCCTGCTGCTGTGCAGCACGTCAGCTTTTGCCGGGTTATTTGACGCACCCGGCCGCTCGAACTTTATTCCTGCCGATCGGGCGTTCGTTTTCGACTTTCAGCAAAACCAGCACGACCTCAGCCTCACCTGGCAGGTGAAAGAGGGCTATTACCTCTACCGCAAGCAGATCGGCATCACCCCTGCCCAGGCGAAGGTGGGCGCGTTGCAAATGCCCGCAGGCGAGTGGCATGAGGACGAGTTCTACGGCAAGAGCGAGATCTACCGCCAGCGCTTAAGCGTGCCCGTTACGGTGGATCAGGCCGATAAGGGCGCTACGCTGACGGTGACGTATCAGGGGTGCGCGGATGCAGGTTTCTGCTATCCGCCCGAAACGAAGATCGTCCCGCTTACTGAAGTTAAAGCGGCTGCCGCTTTGTCCTCTCTCCCCGACGGGGAGAAGGCCAGGCTGAGGGGAGAAAGCGAAACCGCTTCCAGGCTTCCGTTCTCCGCGCTGTGGGCCTTACTGATTGGTATCGGCATCGCCTTTACGCCGTGTGTGCTGCCCATGTACCCGCTTATTTCTGGCATCGTACTGGGCGGTAAACAACGCCTGTCCACCGCTCGCGCGCTGCTGCTGGCGTTTGTCTACGTGCAGGGGATGGCGCTGACCTACACGGCGCTTGGCCTGGTGGTCGCCGCGGCGGGGCTGCAGTTCCAGGCGGCACTCCAGCACCCTTACGTGCTTATCGGGCTGTCGGTGGTGTTTATCCTGCTGGCGCTGTCGATGTTTGGCCTGTTCACCCTGCAGCTGCCCTCCTCGCTGCAAACCCGCTTAACGCTGATGAGCAACCGTCAGCAGGGCGGCTCTGCGGGAGGCGTGTTTGCGATGGGTGCCATCGCCGGGCTGATTTGCTCCCCCTGCACCACCGCGCCGCTGAGCGCCATTCTGCTGTACATTGCCCAGAGCGGTAACATGTGGCTTGGCGGCGGCACGCTGTATCTTTACGCGCTGGGCATGGGCCTGCCGCTGATTCTGGTGACGGTGTTTGGCAACCGTCTGCTGCCGAAGAGCGGGCCATGGATGGAGACGGTGAAAACCGCGTTTGGTTTTGTCATCCTGGCGCTACCGGTGTTCCTGCTGGAGCGCATCATCGGTGACGTCTGGGGCATGCGCCTGTGGACACTTCTCGGCGTAGCGTTCTTCTCATGGGCCTTTATCGTCAGCCTGGGGGCAAAAAAACCGTGGATGCGCCTGGTGCAGATCCTGCTGCTGGCGGCGGCGCTGGTGAGCGTACGTCCCCTGCAGGACTGGGCGTTCGGCTCGCCGGTAGCCCAGACGCAGGCGCATCTGAATTTCACGCAAATTAAGAACGTGGATGAACTTAACGGCGCGCTGGCAGAGGCGAAGGGCAAACCGGTGATGCTCGATCTCTATGCCGACTGGTGTGTCGCCTGTAAAGAGTTCGAAAAATACACTTTCAGCGACCCGCAGGTACAGCGCTCGCTGAATGAGACCGTTCTGCTTCAGGCGAACGTCACCGCCAACAGCGCGCAGGACAAGGCCCTGTTAACACATCTCAACGTGCTCGGCCTGCCGACGATCCTGTTCTTTAATGAACAAGGGGAAGAGCAGCAGGCGCAGCGCGTAACCGGGTTTATGGATGCCGCGGCGTTCAACGCGCATTTGCGCGATCGCCAACCGTAAACAACACTTGAAACGGGACAAACCGTTGGGACTAACGGAGGAGAAAACCGTGCAACGCGAAGACGTACTGGGACAAGCCCTACAATTACTTGAAATACAAGGGATCGCCAGCACCACGCTTGAGATGGTAGCCGACCGTATCGATTACCCGCTGGACGAACTTACGCGCTTCTGGCCCAATAAAGAGGCGCTGCTGTACGATGCCCTGCGCTACCTCAGCCAGCAGGTGGATATCTGGCGCCGACAGCTGATGCTGAATGAAGAGCTGACCGCGGAGCAAAAACTGCTGGCGCGGTATACCGCCCTGACCGATTGTGTCAGCAACAACCGCTATCCGGGCTGTCTGTTTATCGCTGCCTGCACTTACTACCCCGACCCCGGGCACCCTATCCACCAGTTGGCGGATCAGCAAAAACGTGCGGCGCACGATTTCACCCATGAACTGCTGACCACGCTTGAAGTGGACGATCCGGCGATGGTGGCAAAGCAGATGGAACTGGTGCTGGAAGGCTGCCTGAGCCGGATGCTGGTAAACCGCAGCCAGGCCGATGTGGATACGGCTCACCGGCTTGCTGAAGATATTCTGCGCTTCGCACAGTGCCGTATGGGCGGCGCGCTGACTTAAGCCAGCATGCCTGGCTCACAGGCGCAAACGCGCCGACTGCCGCAAACTTAAGCAGTTGAACAGCTTTTCCAGAAATAAGGTTGACCATCCGGCGCGATTGCGGTTTAATGCGCTCCGTTGCCCGGATAGCTCAGTCGGTAGAGCAGGGGATTGAAAATCCCCGTGTCCTTGGTTCGATTCCGAGTCCGGGCACCACTATTCATAAGGCCTCGCTGCAAAGCGGGGCTTTTTCCTTTCTTAGCTACGGTAGATTTCTGGTCGTTGCAACACGTTATTTGTTTGCTGGATTTCTCGCCATTTTCGCAGATGTTCGTTACTTTTAGACCCCTCAACATCCTCTGATGTACCTTTTCCTAACCTCACTGCTACGGTCTTTCTACGGTCCTCTACGGTTCCTTTCTCTCAGATCATTCGTAATGAAGTAGAAAATACGGGGAAAACGGGGGAATTATCATTTCACCTTAATCCGCTGGTCTTAACGTGATTTTGTCGCGGGGAATAAGGTGGGGAAATCCCCTATAGTAAGCGGGAAAACCTGACAGCATATGTCCTCCACCAATCACATGGGAATCTTCACCAGTCCGCCCACCTGCAGCAAGATCTTCTTCCCTTTCACTTCTTACCGTTACCAGAATCCCCCGTCCTCCACGTCATCATAAAATGATATATCAGAAGTAATACTAGTTGAACTAAACGTATTGCACTGTCAAACCTAAGTGGGCGCAGAAAGCGAGGGGCCGTTTTACAGGGATACTTACAGAGGCATTACTCAAATAGCGGTGTTTAAGTCAATGGGGAGCAAGTCATGTATTTGTGTAATGACAAGCCTTTACTTCAGCGCAAAGGCCCGTATCGATGGTTAGGCTACTGTTTATTATTCGTTGTTTTAGCGGCTGAGGGAGCACTGCCTGATGATTGACTGGGAACTGGCTGCATTTTCGGCATCGTTGCGCCGTGTTTCTCAATGCTAGAGTTTGATACTTTAACCATCAGAGGTGATATGGCACCATCTCCAATACGAACTGTTTTGTAATTATTTGAACTCATTACTAGGCTCCTTATTTATTCGCGGCTATTGGACGAAGTTGTGGAAGGTTGCTGAGTAGTTCCTCCAGATGATTGTTGCGAAGCTCGGGCGGTAGGGATCGCCTGCATCTGAGGAACATTTGCACCATTTCCTACAAATACACGCTGCATGGAAGGCATAATTGCCCCATCCATCCCTAAGCCTGAGTGTATTACCTTAGATTTATCGTTCAAGTTAGCTCCTGACGTTAATTTAGTTTTTGGCGGAATCAGTAGATGTTGTAGGTGAAGGAGTACCGTTTACTGTTGCATCTGTCTGATTTGTTTGTGTTACTGGTTGCATGAGGGGGACCGTAGCACCTTTATCAACAGGTACTCTTTGCATCATTGGTGGTGGCACCCCATCGTTATTAATTTGCTGCGTTTTATTAACCATATCGCTTTTGCTTACCTCCGTTCTTCTATCAAAGTTGATCACACCAAATGTAATGACCGAGATTATAGCTAAAACAAAAAAACCACCTGAAAACCTATTCACCCAATCCAAAGCCTTTGATTCGAGGCTTACTTTCCCAAAAACACTTTCATCTTCTTCGATGTAATATTTATGAGCTATTTCTAACTGAGCCCTCAGTGCTGCATTACTAATCAAGAAACTGAATATTGTTGATAATATTGCACATCCAAATAATACCCATGCAGAGTAAAGCAGCCAAATATGCGCCGTTTGATTATGAGGGGCTATATCT
Organism: uncultured Enterobacter sp.; assembly: GCA_946477805.1. Classification (GTDB taxonomy): domain Bacteria; phylum Pseudomonadota; class Gammaproteobacteria; order Enterobacterales; family Enterobacteriaceae; genus Enterobacter. The sequence goes on along the minus strand of CAMKZP010000008.1, from coordinate 3,277 downwards.
TTAAAGACAGTTAATGAGATGGCAAGGCCAGCAGATGATAACGTCAGTATGTTCTTATCATAATTGTCAGTATTAGAAAGCTCACGCTTATCAACTTCAGCTTTGTAAGTAGCGAAAATTGATGTTGCTTGAGCTCGCTCCTCTTCAGTCCTTGCCACTTATTGATTCCTTTAGCTGAACTTAACGAGGTTTATTCGACTGCGACAACAATGACGCAGCATAGCTTTTGGTTTCCTCGCTATACTTTGAACTTTTCATAACATCGGAAGCTAATGTCTCCATCTCAGCACCAGTTTGCTTACCAGTCCGGGCTTGTGCGACAACAGAAGCAGCAAGCTTCTTCTTGATTTCAGATGAGTTTTCATCTTGTAGAGCTTTCGCTGCTTGAGAGGCGAGCTTAGGTGAGGATTGCTTTTTGTTAATAGCCATAGAATATCTCCAAGAGAAATACAATATATTGACAGCTTACGAACAATTACAACTACATATAGTATTCCAGAAAAAAATCGATAACAACATTATTGCAAGGACTAATCGTGATGCAGATCATAGAAATACTGTTTCTATAAACAGTGCTTTGAGTCTTAAAGCAGGGCTAATCTTTGCCAAATACTGCTGAGGCATTGATTACCACTACTTAATAAGATAAATCAGACAGTTAGCATTTAATGTCGCTTCAATCCAGCTCCGCCAATCGTGATTGGACAGTTATAGAACACCACTAGCAACAACAGGAATTTAACTGTCTCAGTAGCACACCGACCAGACTGTGAGGAGACCCAAAGGATACGCAAAGCAGTCTTGGCTCCCTAGTGACGTGAAAAATCACTTTTGCGGGCTTTTTTGTTCCGGCCCTATGTGCCTTGTTCGCCACGCGCCAACAGGTCCAATTTCTTTCATTATTGCTGGTCCCCATAGCTCATGTCTGCCTTTTCAACCATAAGGGTTGTGAATGGCAGTTATGAGCGATGAGCGGACCTTGCAACTTTGTTGGCGCACTTTTAAGACCTATTTTTTGAAGATAGTTAGAAAGCTTGTGGCACGAAGGGTCTACTCCCCGAGTGTACTTTTGCTCAAGAAGAAATCATCACAATCGCCTGAAGAAGTGATGTCAAAGTATTGAGCTCAGCGTTAAGATTAAATAACTTACAGATAAATCCAATGTTTTATAGAAGGGTAAAATGGCAGCTAAGCGCGCATACTACGGTAACGATAGTGACCGAGACTACTTTGAGCGGGTATTTCAGTCAGCTAACATTAACTTTCTCATCGGTTCTGGTGCATCCCTCCCTGCGATTAAAGTACTGGGGACAATCGAAACGGACCTTCAGCAACTTATTAATGATGAGCAGGAAGAAGAATACTTCAGGATGGGCACTGACTTTTTATCAGCTGTTTGGCTTCCTCATGAATGCATGCTGCAGCGCGGCCATGGTGCCCCCTTCGCACCTCAGGTGATCACCAATTTAGAATGTACCCGTAAGAATTATGATGCTTTTATGTCTTCACTGGAAAAGATACTGACTCGACGCCGGACTGGCCTACTTCCGAGGCGTATTAACGTTTTTACAACTAATTATGATTTATTCATTGAAGAAGCAGCCACTCGTAATAATAACATTCTTTTTAATGATGGTTTTAATAGAAGATCAAATGTTTGGGGAGATCAGGAATTTGATGCGGGCAGCTTTAACCATTCGGTAAGTGCAACTGGGAATCTGTATAATTATAAAGTTGAACTTCCTACTGTTAACCTTATAAAACTTCATGGGTCACTCTCTTGGAAACATTCTAAAGGAAAGATTATTTATCGCATTGCAGATATTAAGCCGTTTAACTTTCCCACCCCAGCCGAAATGAAAGAATGGGTACTTGCTCATACACTTATTCTTCCACGCAAGGAGAAGTTTAAAGAGACTCTACTACAGAACGTTTATTATGATTTACTGAGAACCTATTCCAATGAGCTTGATAAAGAAGCAACCCTGCTAATTGTCTTTGGGTTCTCGTTTGCTGATGAGCACCTTGAAACAATAACTAAAAAAGCCTTACGAAACGCTACCCTGAAACTGCTGATTTTTGCTTACGATGAGGCCAGTGTTAGCGGATTTATGGAGAGATTTCGAGATTACTCAAACGTAGAGGTTATTTATCGCCCGGGAGGAAATGTTGATTTCTCGGTAATGAATAACATTATCACGTGCTATCTGGGAGGCTCGAGATGAGCAGGCACTTTACTGAAGAGGAAGCGGTGCTCCGTATAGGCGAAGTCTGCGAGGTTTCTGGACGCGCTGTGACCATTTTGGTAGATAAAAACAAAAATCTCAGTGATTTATTTTATCATGGGAAAGTTCTAAGAAATGTATCAGTGGGTAGCTTCATTGAAATAAAAAAAGGTTTCATGAGCCTGATCGGCAAGGTTGAAGCGGAACGAGTCATTGAGGAAAAACATCTAGGTGGGAGCGGCAGTGATGCTTGGCGATATCGGCGATACCTGACATCAACTCTGACGGGTTACATTGATCGTACTGGTTGCTTCATTGGTGGCTCGCGTGAACTACCTCTCATCGGCAATGAAGCCTTCGTAGTGACTGAAGAGATGATACATACGGTGCATCAGATAGCTGATGCAGACGAAACTGTAATGAGGTTTACTCGTACAGACCTTGAAGATATTGAGATTGCACTACCAATCAATGGCCTTATTAATTCGCACATTGCAATTTTCGGTAATACTGGTAGCGGAAAGTCAAACACCCTAGCCGCGCTATACAAAGCAGGTACTGCCCAGGTTAAACATATTCTCGGCAACCATTTTAGGGAAAGATGTAAATTTATTCTATTTGATTTTAATGGAGAGTATACCGCCCCACAATGCATTACTAACGAGAAGACGGTTTATAATCTCAACACACATCATGCAGGTGGTGACAAACTTCCTTTACCCAGAGAGGTTCTGCTTGAGCATGATATGCTCTCCGTTCTAACCGATGCAACAGACAAAACACAGAAACCATTTCTGAAGCGAGTTCTTGAATTTCGCAAGAAGGTGATGACCTCTGACAATCCTCTTGAGTTTATGCGTAATATCCTGAAGAAAAGAGTTAGGCAGAATCTCTTTAGTGGGGATAAGCCCAAATGCGATGCTATAAATCAATTTTTTAGTCCAATTTTTAATGATGACCCAGAACTTATATCTGATCTTGAGTATCATTCAACTGCATATAAATGGAAATTGAGGACTGGTATCATATTCAATGCTGAGGCTGATACGGAG
>CAMKZP010000007.1 GCA_946477805.1 uncultured Enterobacter sp. | reverse complement strand
AAGAAGAAAAGTTCTGGCCGCAGAAGGCCTTCTTGCGCATAGAGCGTCACATGCAAGGAGTTGCGCTAACCATGTTGCGAATAGATTGGGCATAACCCGCAGCGAGCTATTGATGAAGATTGAGAAAGATACAGGGGCGAGTTTGATATCGCCGCTTACAGAAGATGAGTTAATGAAAGCGTTTTATTATATGGAAAACCTTTAGGAGCGACTGCTGTGAGCGATGAGCGGACCTACAGATGTTGCTTCAAACATGCGATGATGATTGATATCCAGACTGGTTTTAAAAGACCGGCAGATTGCCAGCCTTGGGGGAAGATTACTTCAGCTCCAGCGTGCTTATCAAATAGGCAATATCCGTGATGTCGCCTGCTGACAATGGTTGCAGAGGGCGAGGCAGGCAATTCGTGTCGGTAAGCCCAAGCACACCAGCGGCAGCGGCAATAACGCGAATACTTCCGCCATGTTTACGGAACAGCGCCCACAACGGTTCAAGTCGTGCTGTCAGTTCATTAACGCGTTCATGATCCTGCGCAGCTGCTGCGTCAGTTATCTGTTTTGCTGTTTCCGGGAACAGACCGCCGCACACGGAGTACCAGACTTCACAGCCAGCATTTAATCCGATCCCGGCATAGGCATCGCCACTAATACCGATAGTTACGCCAGGGCGCAACTGTTGGCGCAACGCAGCCACCCGTTCCGTCGCTGCCGCGGGACTATCGGGGACTCCGGGGATCTTAACCGAGCGAACTCCCTCAAGTGATGAGAGACGCCCGTGCAGTTCATCCGTAAAGGTAAAATGCGTGGTGCCTGGATTATCATAGATACACACCGGTACTGACACGTGGCGGGTAACGGTCTCGAAGAGCGAGAAGACTTCGTCTTCACGGAGTGTCTGGTAGCTGACCGCCGGGAGTAAAAGGGCATTCGCGCCAGCTGCCTGTGCATCATCTGCCAGATGCAGGATCGCATCGGTACTGACCGCTCCCACACATACCATCATTGGGATATTCCCGGCATGCTGTTTTGCCAGCGTTGCTACGCGCTTGCGCTGCTCTCGGGTCAGATAGGCATAGCTTCCGGTTGATCCCAGAATGCCCATTGAATCAACCCGGGCCTCTGTAAGACGAGAAAGAATATGGCTAAATCCCTTTTCATCCACGCCGCTGGCGGTGACTGGGGTCAATGGAAACGCCGACAAGCCGATAAACATAACGATTTTTCCTGAATGATATTACGGGTGTTGTTCTTCAATGAGAGCAACGTCAAACCACAGACCGGGCATCATTTTTTCGAGCCCATCGGTTAGCATCTTCCCGGCTTCATGAAGTATCTCCAGCGGCATCTGTGGGAGGCTCTCCAGAATGAACCACATTTGTTGAGCTTCCACACCCAAGCGGGTTCTGATCCCCTGTCGCCAGTTCCAGCGACGGCAGGTCACGCCGATATCATCACACCAGATAATCTCGCCTCGTGAAGGATATTCGACGGCCATTTCACCCTCTTTGACGGTATCAAAAGGCTCTGTTCCTTTTGCCACCGCCAGGCGCGGCGACCCCTGATAGGCAGCTATATTCTCTCCACCAACCGGAACGGCGTAGCGGAGACTAACAGCATTATAAAGATCAACGATGGGATCAAGCGCTGGCATAGTTCCGTCACGTAATACGCGCTTGCGTAACGCATCCGCTGAACAAGGGGTGCGTTTAGGTTTAGCCCCAAACTTTTGGAAAACCTCTGCCCATGCGGCCAGATGCGCTTCCGCCCACTCGGGCTCACCGGCCAGAATCGCTTCACAGGCTTCCCGCAGCGCTGTTTCTCCGATATCGGGGTTAAGTACTGGTGCAGCTTTTACGTAGACACTGAGTGCCCGAAAACCGGGAGCAATGCGATAAATTTCTGGGGCAATTGACGGAAAGACTGTTAACACGAGATAATCCTGTAATGACCAATTTATTCCATGATAATGACCAATGACCAAAAAAGTCAATTTAATGACCGATGCAAATGCGATCGTCAGCACCGTGAATGAAGCCGTTTCTCAGCGGATTAAGCTGTATCGTAAGCAAAAGAAAATATCGCTCGATGAACTCTCCCGTCGGGCGGGCGTCAGCAAGGGAGCACTGGTTGAGATTGAGGGATGCCGGGCAAATCCCAGCATAGCCCTGTTATGCCGTCTCGCCGCCGCGATGGGCGTTTCGGTAGCTGATTTTGTCGATGTCAGCTCCAAACCGACCGTGCACCTCATTGCTGAAGATGAGATCCCTGAATTGTGGGCCGGTGAAAAAGGTGGGAGAGCAAGGTTGCTCGCTGGTTCGGGCGGCCCTGATATGACCGAGCTCTGGATGTGGGAAATGCAACCGGGGGAAAAGTTTGCTTCGCCCGGCCACACGGAAGGGACGCTTGAGCTGTTTTATGTTCAGACAGGCACGCTCACGCTGGGTGTTAAGGACCACCTGTATCAGGTAAAAACCGGCTGTTCAGCAACAGCCAGAACGGACGTTCCTCATTTCTATGAAAACCAGAAGGAGGGACCATTGGTGTTCATCATGACAGTACATGAGAAAACATCCTGATTGTCGCCCGGCAAGCAATAGGGCTTGTTTTATCACAGGTAAGTTTGCATGGAGTGGTTCAGTGGATAATCAACATCTGAGTTTTGCCAAAAGCCAGTTTACTGTCACAACCGATCCAGCTTTTTTTCAACTGGAAGCCATTCATGATTACCTCTCGCAATCGTCCTGGGCTCCTGGCATTGATGCCGAAACGGTCAGGATATCAATCCAGAACAGCCTTTGTTTTGCGCTTCTGGATGGAACAAGACAAATCGGTTTCGCCCGCCTGGTCACAGACTATGCCACTTTTGGTTATTTGTGCGACGTCTACGTATTGAATGATTATCAGAAAAGTGGTCTCGGCCGCTGGCTGATCGAATGCTGTCACGCCCATCCGTTGATGTCCCGCCTGCGACGGATAATGCTGGTCACTGACAGCGCGCCCTGGCTATACCAGAAGTTGGGTTATAATCCGTTGAACAGGAAGGATTTTGTCTGGCAGATCAATCGACCAGACATTTATCGTAATGCCGGGAAAAAATGAGGTGTCAATAGCATCCATGCCGGAGAAATCCTGTGCCTGTATGTCGATGAGCCCTACCATGGTAAAGGATTTGCACAGGCACCTATGCAGAAGTGCTTTGCTGAATTTGAGGCAAAGGGATCGGATCCTGTTTGATTAGGTGTCTGGGAACATAACCCTAGGGCAATCTCTTTTTACCATAAGCTTGGGTTTACCGAGGTAGGGGAGCATATCTTCCAGGTTGGGTCAGATCCGCAGAGAGATATCATTATGAAACGCTCAACTTGGGTTTGACGTCCGCTTCTGGCACAAAGCGGACTGACAAATAGGCTATAGTCCGCTATGAGCGAAAAACAGACCTTCAAATCCGAACAGGTTCAATTGATTAACCTTGGCTGTCAGTCAAGCCATCGTTAACATAAATCCGATCGAAAATTCCTTATCGCATTTTTACAAATACGCAGTGGCAAGAAAGATAGATTCTGGCTCATGACAAGTAGAGTTGTTCATTTGTATAAAGAGACTTCGCCCTCAGGACGCGTTTTGAACCTGCGATGCATCCACAGGTATTGCTCAGGAGCACGGAGAATTTCACGCTCGATGATCTTGTTCATATAAGCCGCTGCGGCGACCTTGTCTTCCCCTGGATAGCCTGACAACGGATTGCTGATATACATGTGATAACCTTTTTTATCGCTACGTCGAATCATGCTAAGTGTGATCAAGTGTGCACCAGCGAGTTTTGACAGAGCATACGTTCCGTTCGTCGTGGCTGCTTTTTTTACCGAGAAAAAAGGTGCAAAAACGCTTCCTTTAGACCCATAATCCTGGTCTGGTGCAAACCAAACGGCTTCACCAGCTTTTAGCGCATGAACAAAACCTGATAAATTACGTCGATTAATCATAGCCTTATTTGAACGCATACGCCCTTTTGTCTGTACCCATTCCATTAATGGATCATTGTGTGGGCGATACGTTGCCATCATAGGATGGCATAACCCCATTACTCTTCCACACAACTCAAGGGACATAAAATGAATCCCGACAACCATTACTCCTCTTGTCGCACCGGTCAGGTTTTCAAGCCCTTCGACATCAAACCATTTTTTGACTCTCGCATCGCTCCAGAACCAGGCCATTCCTGTTTCCATCAGTCCGAGCCCGAGAGAAACAAAGTTTTTATTGACCATCTGGCTCCGGGCAAAGGGTGTCATCTCGGGAAAGCACAGTTCGATATTTCTAATCGCAATCCCTTCCCGGCGTTTCAGAAAGGGTCTGGATATTTTTCCAAGGCCAGAGCCCAGAATATGTAAAACCGGGTAAGGAAGTTGAACGAGAAGCCACAGCAGACCCAAACCAGACCAGGTAAGCCAGTGGCGAGGATGAAGTAAATTATGAGTAAAAGTCTGTGCCATAAATTTCCTTAATGCTAATGAAGGTTATAACGCAAAAGGAAAACAATGAGGCAATTCGTCTTTAGCGATACTTTTTGTTTTAGATAATTTAAATTCATCTAAATTCAGGAAAAAATATTTCCCAATGACTGATGAATAATTTAAAGAACCAGGGGTGAATTGTAAGCCAGCAAATTTATTCTGTTATAAATCAATGGGTTTATCATTGATACTCAAGGAATTGTCTTCTTGATTCATCATCATCAAGGTACTCAAAAGAAAGAAGCCGAATTTTGGTAAGTTTATAAAACCACTCACAATCGTTTCGTTGAATAATTTCGCCTGGTTTGAAACATATCCCGGATGCCACCCGAATAATCGCATATTTACCATTACTAAACCTGACCCGGTGAATACAGAAAGGTTGGCCAGCCTGTCCGTGACAGCTGTTCGACATGATATGCCCTTCAATAAAAACAGATTTTTTAGATTTCATTATCATACCCTCGACAACAGCAGTACAGAAGGAATGTTGTCATTTTCCGACATCACTGACGTTAAGTGCCAGAAGCTGATCAGCCGCCGATACACCAGCATTCTGAAGGTCTGAACAACAGTCCGCAGGCAGGGCACTCAAGAACCGCATCTTTTCTTAGTTTACCTGCTTTCTGATCGGCTCTGTGTGCACATACCGGACAGGCAACATGAACCGGTCTTTCTTTAAAATACCTGAGCCCATTTGTATAAGACATAAATAATTCTCTGAGGAATAGAGTGATTATTATACGCTTTAATATAAAAATAACTGGCATAAGTTATGTTAAGTTGTGTCTGAATCAGGATATCAGATATTGAAAATTGAACGTCTTATTTATGATACACTACCCTTCCATGAGAAATTTAAGATGAAATCAGAAGACACCCTTGACTGGTATCCGGCACAATTACCGCCTGTGAAAATTATTCTTGGCGAAGCCGTGCTGGCTGTGGGTAAACAGGGCCGACCGATTAATACCCGCACCTTGCTGGAATACCTTCAGGTCATGCAGGACAAACAAAAAAGGCGGGATGACAAAATCGCCATGCAGACTGCGATTGATGTTCTCAGGGATAATCAGCGCATTAACGGCAGACGTTAATGCACCTCCGGGATCAATGTCAGTTCTGAATGATCTCAACCGTATGGTTTTGTCCATCATCCTTCAGCGGTATTCTGTCATCAGGGAGGAGAACACCATCCAGCGTCACGCAATATTCTGCATCGCCGCGTGAAACACTAATCTGATAATGGCTTTCACCATATTGATATGCCATAGAAAAAGACGACCACTCATCCGGTAACCTGGCATGAACACTAAAATCAGTGCCGGAACGTTTTATCCCCAGTAATTCCTCGGTAAGTAAACGCCAGGCCCAGCCTGCGGAACCTGTATACCAGCTCCACCCTGCACGTCCGGTATGGGGAGCGACGCTGTAGACATCAGCACTCATGACATAAGGCTCAGCTTTATAAATCCCGACAGAGTCTGCATTCAGGGTATGATTTATAGGGCTGAGCATTGACCAGAGTTGCCAGGCTCGTTCGGCATTCCCCATTCGGGCAAAGGCCATCACTGCCCAGATGGCGCCATGCGTATACTGCCCTCCGTTTTCCCGCACGCCGGGCAGGTACCCCTGTATGTAGCCCGGATTTGGACCGTGTCCGTCAAAAGGAGGCGTTAACAGTTTGATCAGCCCTCCTTCATTATCCACAAGGTGCTTATCCAGCGCCTGCATGGCCTTTGCGCACCGTCCCGGGCTCGCGGCGCCGGACAATACAGACCAGCTCTGCGCAATCGCATCAATCCGGCAGTCCTGTGAGGTTTTCGATCCCAGGGGAGTACCATCGTCAAAATACCCGCGCCGGTACCAACCCCCATCCCAGGCGTGGGCTTCGAGATTACTTTGCAGGCGCAGAGCCTGTGAACGGCACATCGCGGCGACGCTTTCATCCAGCCTGCGCTCCGCCAGCGCTGCAAACCGCTGCAAAATGTCGTACAGGAAGAAGCCCAGCCAGACGCTTTCACCTTTGCCTTCGATACCCACCCGGTTCATCCCGTCATTCCAGTCACCAGCCCCCATCAGCGGCAGGCCATGCTCCCCGAAGCGAAGTCCATAGTGAATAGCTTTGACGCAGTGTAACCAGAGTGTCTCTTCGGTGCCGCTGATGACCGGAGTGTCATAGACAGACTCTTCGCCAGGCTGAAGCGAGCGTCCCTCCAGATAAGGAATGCGTATTTCCAGTGCATCCATATCCCCCGTCGTTTCAACATAGTGGCAAACAGCAAGCGGCAGCCAAAGATAGTCATCTGAACAGCGGGTACGCACACCGTTGCCGTGTGGCGGGTGCCACCAGTGCTGCACATCCCCCTCGATAAACTGCCGTGATGCACAGAGTATTATCTGTTCACGCATCCGGTCCGGAGCAGCGTGGCTCAGAGCCAGCGTATCCTGCAGCTGATCGCGAAAACCAAATGCACCGCCAGACTGATAGTAGCCACTCCGGGCCATAAGACGGCAGGCGACCGTCTGATACAACAGCCAGCCATTAACCAGTAAATTTACGGACGTGTCGGGGGTGTTAATTACGATTTTATCGAGAACATTGTGCCAGTGATTATGAATCCGGTTCAGTTCCTGGCGGACCGTATCCTCGTTCATGTAACGGGCCAGCGTCTCCTGAGCACAAACATCATTCTCCTCTGCGCCGAGGATAAAAATAAACGTCCTCTGGTCCCCGTCAATTAATGTAACCGCCGATTGCACTGCTCCGCAGGGATCCAGACCGGCCCCCGTCTTACCAGAAAGCTTTTGCAGTTTCATGGCCGAAGGGGCGTGAAGGGAACCATTACGGCCAATAAACTCCCGGCGGTCCCCTGTCAGAGAACAGTCATTACCGCTGACGGCAAAAAATGCAGTTCGGCCGCCACCATTATCACCATAAAAGTTATTCGCAAGCACCCCGCAGCCGCCGGGCGTTCTGGCCACATGTGTCACAATGTGAGGGGCTGAGCGCGTTCGTGTTTCTCCGAGCGTCCACTCTACATAGCCTGTGACGGAAAGTTGACGTGTCCGTCCCGAAGAGTTACTGAGCGTCAGGAGCATCAGTTTAACCGGATCTTCTTCAGCAACCAGGACCGTCAACTCGCTGTCTATACCACTCTCACGATGGGCAAAAATGCTGTAGCCAAAACCATGGCGGGTCAGGTAATCACCGTGTCCGCGAACAGGTAAAGCCGTCGGCGACCAGCACTCCCCGCTCTCTTCATCGCGCAGGTAAAATGCCTCGCCGCTGCGATCGCTCACCGGATCGTTCTCCCATGGCGTCAACCGGTATTCATGGGCATTCTCATACCAGCTATAGGCCTGCCCTGCCTCTGAGATCACACTGCCAAAACGAGAATTTGCCAGTATGTTCGACCAGGGAGCCGGTGTAAGCGCATTTTCCCGAAGGACGATCTGATACTCCCGCCCATCCTGAGAAAATCCACCGTACCCATTGAAATGGCATAACTGACTGGTATCAGGGCTCCAGTCCGTATGTTGATTACGCTCGCGCACAGCACGCGGAATGAATGCCCTTGCCGGCGATTTCAGGGTATGAATACGCTGGTTAAGCTGCTCATTAATACCCCCTGCGCGGTCATCAAGATAAAGACAGGCCACGCTCATCAAAAGCAACTTATCCTCAGCGGAGAGATGCTCACCGTTGCGGACAAAAAGCCCGCCCTTTTTATCCAGCAGACTGGCTTCAGACCCGGCATAAATTAACTCCATAATCTGATTTTGTAATCCCTGCTGGTAGCCGCCGGGGCTGTTATTCAGGATAACCAAATCAACATCCAGCCCTTTCTGTCTCCAGTAACGGTGTGCCTGAATCAGTGTGGTCACTGAGGTGATACTTTCCTCGCTGGTTATACTCAGCAGCACTATCGGCAGATCCCCTGAAATTGCCCAGCCCCACAGTCCGGACTGGCCACGCCGGTTGCGGCCGATCGCCTGGCCCTCGGCGCGCAGCTCCTGGACAGGGTAAAGCACAGCGCTGGCGAGACTATTGAACAACGTGGCATCATCTTCACTGGCGTTCATCTGGCGCAATACCACCAGACTGTGAGACCAGGCCAGTTCAAAGACGCGATCGGCGATAGGGTAATCGCGATATTTCTCCAGCAACGCCAGGCTCTGCTGACGGGTCTCGCTGATGCCATAAATGATATCAATCGTAACCGGCTGCCCCGGCTGCAGAATGATGGCGTTGCGAATTGCCAGTATCGGATCCAGCACCGAGCCCGACGTGTTGCCTAGCATCCCTCCCGTCTCTATTGCCTGTGCATTCGCAGGGTTTCTGCTACGTCCAATAAACCTTGCTCTGTCCGTTTCAAACGACACGTTATGTCGGTTATCGCCGTGCACCACCATCATGTGAAACAGGCAAGGGCCCGGTTCATCCGGTGAGCGCGGGCGCCGGTGGCAAAGAATAGCGTCACGCTCAGGAGCCAGCTCTGTCTCAATAAACAAATTGCTGAATGCCGGGTGTGCCAGATCGCTGGCATAAGGTGCCAGTACCACTTCAGCATAGGTTGTCAGCTCCAGAGAGCGAGGCTTGCGACCACGATGAATCAGTGTGAGCCGTCGCAATTCAACATCATCCTCCGGAGAGATCACCACCTGAGTTTTGACGCTGAGTCCCCCTAAGCTGCGTCTGAATTCTGCCCCCGCATCGGTGAACAACACTTCCTCGTCTTGTCCGCTGGTGTAGCCTGTTGGTTGCCAGGTATTGCTCCACACATCTCCCGTCTGGGTATCGCGGATGTAGCAGAATGCTCCCCAGTTATCACGGGTGGTATCACTGCGCCAGCGCGTTAGTGCAATATCCTTCCAGCGACTGTAACCACCGCCGCCCGCGGTCAACATCAGATGATAATGCCCGTTGGACAGGAGTTGAATATCCGGGGCGGGGGTATCCACGCTATAGAAAATACGGGGTTCATAGCGAACGGGTTTGACCATGCCCTCATGAGATTCAAAATGACGGCGCGGACTGTACAGATCGACCGCATCCGGCACGCGCTCCTGTAACAGCAGACTCGCTGACCGGAATACCGTGCTGGACATAAAGCGTTCAGTCATGGGGGCATCAAGCAGCACATGAGCAAGCGCCTGAAATGCCATACCCTGGTGATGCGCCATCCAGGACTGTACCACCGCATAGAGCTGACCGGTTGCAAGACGTGAGGGGGTATAGTCCAGCGCTTCATAAAAACCGTATTCTCCGCGTGCACCATTTTTTTGCAGCCTGAACAGGTTCTCACAGGCTCTCTGTGGGGAAACCATCAGCGCCAGCAGCGTGGCGTAAGGAGCAACAACCATGTCATCGGCAAGCCCCCTGCGCAGACCGAGCCCCGGTACGCCAAATGCCTGATACTGATAATTATGCTGAATATCAAAAGCATGATAGCCAGACTCTGAAACACCCCATGGTACCCCGCGTTCTTTCCCCCAGTGAATCTGGCGCATAACCGCCGACTGACTCATTTCATCGAGCAGGCTGCCGGGCCAGGTGGGCATCACCAGATTCGGCATCAGATATTCAAACATGGATCCGCTCCATGACATCAGGGCAGTTTCATGATCAATCTTGGTAAACAATCGACCCAGCGCGTACCAGCTTTTAAGAGGCAGCTGATTAGTCGCAATGGCAAGAAAACTGGTCAGGCGGATTTCAGACGGCAGGAGATCGTAGTGGCTCTTGTCAGGCATATTGGTGTCACAGTTATAACCGACGCTGAGCAGACTGGTTGCTTCACTGTACAGAAAGGCGAAATCCATCCGGGCATGCTCATCCAGCCGCTGTTCCAGCTCGGTGATAATATTGAGTCGCATTCGGGCCTGCTCCGCCACTGACGCCGGAGGCGTTCCTGTACCGGTTAATGTCGGACGGGCAAGCTCGCTCAGCGTCGGCAGCGTCTGTTCATTCCAGGATGCAGGCAACCAGCCAAGCAACAGAGACCACTCATGGCAAAGCTGAACCAGTTGATGCTCCAGATGACCAGCCCAGCGCATCTGAAGAGGAGATCCCTGATGACATGCGCTGGTCAGATGGTTGCACTGGGTGCGCATGCTTTTCAGTTCGCTGAAAAGCGCCTGCGGAGAGAGCGACACCGCGTTCAGGCAATGCTTGCGCAGCAGTCTCAGGCTGTCAGGTGGGTTCTTACCCCACTGTTTTTCCAGAATATCCAGCGTATCGTTCAGTCCTGCCAGTATCTGTTGGTTGCTTAAAACAGGCTGATGACGCATGGCGGACAGGCCTGCACGCAGGGTCAATAAATGCCCGGCCATATTGCCGCTGTCGACGCTGGAGATATAGCGTGGACTTAGGGGGACCAGCGTACGGGTGTCATACCAGTTGTAGAGATGGCCCCGGTAGTGCTCCATTTTATCCATCGTGTCGAGCGTGAGCGACACGCGCCGGAGCACCTCTCCGCCAGGCAGGTAGCCAAAGTCCCATGCCGTCAGGTTAGCCATAAGTGAAAGACCAATATTGGTAGGAGAAGTTCGGTGTGCCACCGTCGGTTGTGGTATTTCCTGATAATTATCAGGCGGAAGCCAGTTCTCTTTTGCTGTGGCAAATGTTTCAAAAAAAGCCCAGATTTCACGGCTTGTCTGGCGTAACAGCTGTTTTTGTTCCTGATTAGGCGAAAAAACCTTACGCACGGGCTGGCGACTCAGCCAGCTCATCAGCAGCGGTGCCACACACCATACCAAACCGATCGGTAACGCAATCCCCAGCAGCTGTGGGGCAAATTGTCCGGTCAGTATTGTCAGCGCCACGCCACCGGCAACGTTCAGCCACATCGCCTGATAAAAACGTGCAACAGTGGGTCTGGCCTGACTGCTGTCCTGGCTGTGGCTGACCCACTGGCTGAGGTGACGCCTGCTTATCCGCAGTCGCCATAGCGTCACGGCGATCGCTTTCAGCGAATATCCGGCTTCGTGCGGCAGTATCGCAAAATTAAGGCTGATACCTGACAGACGCTTTAGCGCGCCCGCCCCCACCAGTAACAGATGCGGCTTCACGCGGCGACGCAGACGTTTATGCAGAAGGTCGTGGCTAATGCAGAGGATGGCTGGCAACAGCCATATCAGCAACAGTATGCCCAGCCAGTAAACCGGATTGGGTACCCAAAGCAGAGTGAAGAACAGCAATACCAGTAAGGAGGGGGCGACCAGACTGCGACGTAGATTATCGATTAATTTCCAGTAAGAAAGCGCGGTCAGCGGATTCCTGACCCGGGTTCCATCGGCTTTTCTGACGCGTGGTTTTAGCCAATTAAGCAGTTGCCAGTCACCCCGGATCCAGCGTGAACGTCGTGCAACATCCGACAGATAATTATTAGGGTACTGTTCGTACAGTAACACCTCGCTCAGCAGACCCGAGCGCGCATAGCACCCTTCGAGTAGGTCATGGCTGAGAACCAGATTTTCCGGGCAGATTTTGGCAGTGGCCTGCATAAAAATGTCAACATCGTAAATCCCTTTGCCCACGAACGATCCTTCCCCAAAGAGATCCTGATAGATATCCGAAGACATCATCGTATAAGGATTATTGCCCGGTACGCTGCTGCGCAGGGCAGCGTAACGCCCCTGACCGTTGAGTGGTATCTCCTCCGCTAGACCGGGCTGTAAAATACCGAATCCTTTGACAACCCTCTGGCGTACCGGATCATACTCAGGCGTATTCAGCGGATGCGCCATCGTCGCGACGAGTTTGTGTGCCGTATCGCGCGGGAGCACCGTATCGCTGTCCAGGGTAATGACGTATTTTATGTGACCCGGTAAAAGGTGGGCAGGCATCTCTGCAACGCTGACGAATTGCGTTCCGGGATGACGCAACCAGCTGTTCAGTAACGCCAGTTTTCCCCGCTTGCGTTCATAGCCCATCCACGCTCCTTCCGAGGGGTTCCATTCAGGCTGGCGATGTAACAGATAAAAACGTGGTCGGCCGGAGGGGTAGCGGCGATTAAGTGCCTGCGTATCGGCGATAGCCTGTCTGAGCAGCGCGTGACTTTCCGGCGAGGGTTCATTTTCAGAATCAGCAAAATCAGTGAGCAGCGCGAACCTGAGATTTTCGTTTTCATTCCCCAACCAGCAGACTTCAAGACTGGTGAGGAGCTGGCTGAAACTTTCGTGGCTGGTCAACATGCAGGGAATGACTAACATGGTGGCACTGTCAGCGGGAATACCGGCTGAAAAATCCATCCCCGGCAAGGGTCGAGGAACGCGAAAACGGGTGGTTGCATCACTGAGCAAATCGCTCATTAATTGAGTTAATGCGATAATCAGAGGTAATATCACCGCGATCAATAGCCAGTCTGCGCCCTGTATGGCGGTTTCGTGCAATATTGCTGCGGTCGCTGCGGTTGTCAGCAACGCCAGGCTTCCAAGCCATGACAGCAGGGTTATTCTGTTGAAACTGTGCCGCAAGCGTATGAGCCTTGAGGCGTCTGCCAGGAGATGAATATCCAGCGCCTGTCGACCTTCGCCCGCAAGATAATAACCAACATGATGTTCCGGTGTATCAGGCGCTTTTTCTTCTGAAAACGCCAGCGCCTTCTCAGCAACCTCAGGCTCGCTGAGACCGCTGTCTCTGGCCAGAACCTCAACTACGTGCCGGTAATGATCCCGGGTATTGAAGTGCATCCGGGGATAGATGCCAGCAGGATCATTGCGTAATGCCTGTTCGACAACGCTTATCGTTTCGGCGAAATCAGCCCAGTCCGTTTCACTCAATAAACGCAGGCCCGCGATGCTGTTACTGACGGACAGCTGGCTGGCGGCAAGCTGCTGATTGAAACTATGTATGAGAACGTCAGTGGTGATCCCCTGTTCCCGAAGGCACTGATCAACCCAGGTCAGAGGTAACGACAGCGCGTTGCCATGCCCCTGCAGGCGCCGCACCAGCTCTGCGACAAACGCACTGGTTAACGGAAGTCGGGAGCGCGCCATATCGGCAACCACCATGATTAAATCACCAGGCGCACTCTCTGCGCATTCGACAATCCTTGTTATCCACGTATCAGCAAGGTTTCTGTCCTGCTGCGCTTTTATCACTTCCATACTGATACGACGAAGATTTTCAATCAGCGCAAGGCGCAGCATTCCCGGTAACGCCCAGACTTCACCCAGCGTCAGCGGCGTCACCTGTTGATAGGCAGTGAGATAGCTGGTCAGGCTGGCGGCATCCCAGCGGCCATCGCCGTGAGCAATGGCCTCTGATGCAATATGATAAATTCGTGGGCAATTCAACGGTGATACCAGCGACGGAAGACCTTTGCCAAAGCTTTTCGGCAGATGCTGGCGGACAGTGCGGATTTGTTCCTCAATCAGATAATAATTGTCCAGCAGCCATTCACCGGCGGGCATGATACTGGTCTTTTTACCCGCGTTAAGCTCATAGCAGTTTTGGGTAATGACGGCCTCATTGTCGCTAAGCCGTTTCAGAAGATAATAAGGATGCCTATCCGGTGATACTTTATGAGTCCGCGCCAGCTTCTGGCCGTAGCGTTCCATCTGGACGGTCGAAAAGAGTTCTGACCGCGGCGAGCTTTCACCGGCAGGATCGTTCGCCGAAAACGTTATGTTTTCGGCAGCATTCATCAGAATACGGGAGCGGTTAAACCACGCTCTGGGGATCATTTTCATAGCATTGCTCTGATGCGACGTTAGCGCGCAGGAGCAGTTGCGAAATCAGTTCAGAAACGTTCTCTCAGGATGGGCGTCAGGCATCAGGGATTTAACAGCTGCCGGAATCTAACATAAGTATAGGACATGAGCTCTGTTCTGCGGTTTTGGTCGAGCTAGCGTCGGGAGATAAACAGAGCCTTACATCCGGGGCAAAGCATAGTTTGGTTGAGCCGGATTTTTGACAACGATTGTACTGATTTTAAGCCACAAACAGGACAGGCAGCAGTGGCAGTAGACGCACTGCTGAAGAATTTCATTGCGTAATTGATAACAGACATAACCATTAACCTTTCAATGAATGAGCTTCACCGTACCACATGTGGTTAAGTTTTAATCTATTTATTTTGACACACTGAAAATCAGCAAGATCTGCCGAGAACCCTCGCCCAATGCGGGCGGGGAGGAAAGGCGAAAAACCCGCAGGGCTTTAAAATTCAATCAGGCGTTTATTGATTCTGAACGTAGGCTCTGAGCATTTCTGTCGTTGCTCCTCCGGTACTGCAGGCGAAATACGACCTCGGCCATAAGTTGATAAAATTAAAGGATTATATCAATGAGCACTGATTATGTTAAGAGCCACAAAAGTACGCATTTATCCGACATCTGAACAGGCTGAGTATCTCAGTGCCCAGTTTGGGGCGGTTCGCTTTGCGTACAACAAAGCTCTGCATATTAAGAAACACGCCTGCCAGCGTCACGGAGTGAGTTTAAACCCTCGTAAAGACCTTAAACCATTGCTTGCGGTAGCAAAAAAATTCCGTAAATACGCATGGCTTAAAGCCTTTGACTTGATAGCTTTGCAACAGGCGGTAATTAACCTCGATGTGGCATTCTCCAGCTTTTTTAATCCGAAACTGAAATCACGTTTCCCTGCGTTCAAACGCAAACATGGCAGACAATCGAGCTATCATTGTGTTGGCATCAAAGTCCTTGATAGTGAGATAAAAATCCCGAAAATGTCACCGATTGAAGCGCGTTTACATCGTGAATTAAGGGTACGCTGAGAAGTATTACATTGAGCCGCAGCGCAACCGGGAAATACAACGCATCATTACTCTGTGACGACGGAATGGAAGCGCCAGCGAAGCCAGCACTGATATCAAATGTTACAGGAGTGGATATGGGGCTGGCGCATTTTGCTGTCAAATTGGATGGCAATAAAATTGCCAATCCCCGCCATCTTATCAATTCAAGCCACAATCTGCGTCGGAAACAGAAAGCCCTTTCCCGTAAGAAAAAGGGTAGCGCTAACAGACGTAGGGCACGAATGCAACTTGCGGCTGTTCACGAACCGGTAGCCAGCGCCCGTGCCGATTTCCAGCATAAATTATCTCGCGCAATTGTTGACAGAAACCAGGCGGTAATTGTCGAGACGCTGAAAGCGGCGTATATGATGAAAAACCACCATCTGGCTCGTGCAATAGGCTATGCCGGATGGTCTGGTTTTATCACAAAACTGGAATACAAGGCCGCAGAGAAAGGCGTAAATCTGGTTAAACTGGAACAATGGTTCGCCAGCTCGAAAACCTGTCACTGTTGTGGTCACAAAATGCCGGCGATGCCGTTAAATAAACGCATCTGGCAATGCCCCGAGTGCGGAACTGAACATGATCGCGATATCAACGCGGCGATCAACATCGAACGCAAGGGCATACTGGAATTACAGGCGGCGGGACTCGTCGTTTCTACCCATGGAGGCCAGCGTAAATCCGTCAAACAGACGGTTGCGGCCCAAGAAGTGGGAAGCCTCGCCTGACAGGGCAGAGAGCAGTCACGAAAGATAAATGTTCGCAGCCACAGGCCCCCTGAGACCGTTTACCCGGCAAAATTCTATGCGGCTTCCAGGGATGAGTAATTCTGATTCGCGGGAGTTAACGGCTGAAATGTGAAGCAGAACGTCTTTTCGGCCATCAGATGGAATGATGAGGCCTTTACCGCTGAGAATGTCAAAACTTTTGACAATTCCTGTCATTTTATGGGACAAGTCAATTCCTTATTGAAAATACGCTTAGACTATACATTGAAAATAGAACTCAGGCACTTTTATTTTCCCTACAGGACCTCTGGACGGCTAAAATATAATTTGCTTATATTGATTCCCTGTGCATTAATGAATCACATCAGTTCGCTGTACTAACGAACGTTAAAGATTTCCGGGCAGTCCTCATTACCAGGCGCTATCGTTGATATCACCTCCTTTTGAGTCCATACGTTTAATATTATACGTTTACTATCAATACAATCATGTATAACGGGAGTCAGTATGACATCAAGAATTAAAGGTCTGGTGAAATGGTTTAACGAAGATAAAGGTTTTGGCTTCATATCTCCTCTTGATGGCAGCAAAGATATCTTTGTCCATTTTTCTGCGCTTAATGGCGACAACTTTAAAACTTTATTTGAAGGGCAGAAAGTTGAATTCGCTATTCACAGCGGTGACAAAGGTCCTGCTGCAGCAAACGTAATACTTTGCGATAAATAAATTATTGTGGATCTGCAATAACGATGAAGGATTATTCCTGAGTAGACAGATCCATAATTTAAATCAGATGAAATTCGTTTATTCTTAATATCAGGTGAGCATATTTTTTCGCAATTATGAGCGTGCTGACCGATGTGATGAAGTGCAGGACTGCTGCATGAAAGTCTGAAAGCAGAAGCTAACTGCTTATCAAATAATAAAGTGCGTAAGAGGCGAGGCTGCCTCCGAAAGCATCACATCTTTGCTTCTACCTTAATCACATCTACCAGTTAATATTCACGAGGGAACAAGGTAATGAGCTATGATAAAAGTCCTTGTTTTCTTTAATGCTGAATCCTGTAAAGTCATGACTGTTCTGGAAGGTATATCTTCTATCAGGCAGGAATATCCAAACGGTGAAGAAACATCTCTTCGGATTATGTCTGCTGGCTTTCCTTCCTTAACTGGCGATCATGGTAGTGTTTACGTAGCTTCTGACAGGGAGTTGACGTCACAGGAGATACTTGATGCGGCCAGGAAATATTTATAGCATTTTTGTTATACTCTATGCTTCACGTTTAACTGCATACTCACCCTATTTATCAGAAAAAACAAAAAATGAGTCAAAAAATTTATGGCCTGCTAACAGCAGGCTTTTTTTTACATTCAAGCTTTAGAGCTTTTCCTGAAAGAGAAAACATTTTCTATCAGCTGACAAAATACAGATAACTCTCTCCTACATGCATCCTAGCTTTTTGTGAGGGTTCTTCCTAAGCGGTAGCGCTAACTAATTTAATAACTCTTTTGATTTAAAGTTCATCAGGTATGACTCAAGCAAAAATTTATGAGGATATCCGAAAGCTCTCCGGGTAAATCATGGCATTATAGTTTTAAGTACCTATAGAAATACATGAGCGTGTAGTGGGATTTGGAATTAGATCTTGCATATTCTTCTTAAATTTGTGTTGCGACAAGAGATTTATCTAAGTAGTCTAACCCTTGTTAATAAAAACATGTACCATTTGGATTAAAATGATCAGCAAGGCAAAAATGGTTGATGATAAACCGTCGACATTGGTCTTTTCTGAACAACGAAAAAAATTTTAAAAGGTCTCTTTATGTCAGATGCTCTCACACTGTTAAAAAATATTCGTACATTACGTTCCCATACTCGTGAAATGTCATTAAACGCACTGGAAGATGTTCTGGAAAAATTTAAAATCATTCTTATAGAACGACGTGAAGAAGAGACATCACGTCTTGCAAATGAAAGTCAGCGCCGTGATAAACTGGAAACACTTCGCCAGATGATGCTTGATGAGGGTATCGACCCAGCCGAACTTAAGGCTGCTATTGGCTCTCTGGGTAAGGTTAAAAGGAAGAGGTCCCCCCCCGCGAAGTATCGATATACTGACGAAACTGGAGAGTCAAAAACATGGTCAGGTCAGGGGAGAATGCCGAAGCGGATCTCAAATCTGATTGCTGAAGGTGGGGAATTAAAAGATTTTGAAATCAGCTAAAAAGAGCCGGATTATACCCGGCTCTATTTGTATAGGCCACAAGTTGCCTTAGAGAATAGTCGAGAAATATTTAGTTCCGTCGATGTAGCCGAGGAGCTTTTTAAAATCACAATGCAGCTTGAGGAACAAACCGGCTACCTTGCAGATCGTTACAGCGTGCGAAAAGATAGCCATCAGGAGCTTTCATCCCGACTCAAGCAGGACAAAATATAATGTATATTCTTCGTTAATCCATACTGCATGAGCTTAACAACGTCCGCTATTGGCTGTGAGTTCAACTGTGAACTCAGGGAGTCGTTACTGCTCTGCCTACCCTGAGTGTGGTTTGCCAGGTGGTATTCCGGGATACAGCCAGACTGAACAAAAAAGGGCATCAGCGAAGCCGAAGCCCTTTTCTTTCATACTGATATCCCGTTGTTCAGCCCCTATCAGATGTTGCCACGCGAGTCATCGGCTACCAGCCTCTGAATGTCGCTGATTTCCTGGCCCGAGAGATAGCTCCGGCTGTCATTCTTCAGATTTCTGCTCCTAATCTCCCAGAAATAGGCCCGTCGAAAGTCCTTCAGGAAACGGTATAGTTCAGCCAGCTTATTCGCCGCGTATTTGTTACCCGCCAGCCAGGCCCTGACATAGAGGTCTGCAGCTCTCCTGGGATCCTGGTGGACGTAGTAACCGCTTTGCAGTACAACTCCGGCACGCATCAGTAGTGCCGTATCTTTACTGTCTGCCGGGGATTTCTCTGCCATCTCAACAAGTTTCTCTGCCAGTTTCGTGGCCTCATCACTGCCCAGATTTTCAGGGTAAACCTCTGGCGACTTTTTGTGAGGTTCAAACAGAAACACCAGGGCAGGCACCGACCCTTTTTCTATGGCTCTCAGTACGATCTCGCGTATAGCACGATCACGTGTATTGCAGGCTGCTAGCCGCTTTTCGGAGGTCCCGAAGAGAAGGTTACCAAACGTGTCGCAGTTCAGACCATACTCACCGGCCTGCCGATTAAATGCGTCCAGTGCCTGAAACGGATCGTCAGCATTCAGCGCGGCCTGACGTGCTTTCTCAAACTGCATAATTTCCATTTTGTTATCGCACCCCGTGAGAAGTCCGGCAATTAGCGGTAACAGGAAGATGACGCTTCTTTTTTTCATACCCAGTCCCTGTGAGTTTTTTCCTCTGCGGCCGGACAGGCCATACTTTCTGATCCTGCCAGGCCAGCAGATTGTACCAGTATTGTTATTCGCCATCAGCACTCACCTTGCTCATGGCAAACCAGCGATACAGGCAGCTGACGGACAGATTCAGGTCTTCAGCGATGTTTCGCACCGTCTCGCCCGTTTCTTTTCGGGCTTTCATTCTGCGCAGCGCCTCACGCCTGATATCCGGGCTGACGATTTTTACCACCGGCGACGTTTCCCATATCCGGTATCTGCTCGCCGTTTCTGATGCTGCCTCGCGGTGCAGACGTGAACTGCGGTCCTTACCGTTAATCCTGTCGTATGCCTCAGCCATCATTCTGACCTGCTCGGCGGGATCTAATTCTCCCCGTCGGATACGACTGTTAACGCTGTCCCGGCAGTTTTGTGAATATTCAGCACTGGCAAGCGCCACGTGTTTCGGTATGCCCCAGCGCTCGCGATACTCATTCGCCGTCATACCGTGAACCACGCGCAGGTGGGGAGCCAGGAATATGAAACCCTTGCCGCACTCCCTGCAGACAACCCTTTCCCGCGTATCCCGTTCTGTCGTCATCACTCCACCTCCCTGCCGTCGCCGTATCCCTTCGTCCAGTCGCCCATCTGCGCATCGAGGACGTCCAGCTGCTTCTCAGTCTCTTCGGCCAGCATGTAAAAATCGCACTCCAGACCACCGCTCAGGCCGTCCCACTCAACCGACATATCGGTGATCTTATCTTTTATCATCTGCAGGCGTTTACGCTGACTCCGGGCCACCCTGAGCTCCTGCCTGTACGGGTTCGATCTCCTGCTCATGCCCCCTCCCGGAACGTCAGCTTGTTCGGTACCATCCAGCGCTCCAGCTGTCGCACGGGAACGGGAGCGTCTGCCGTCAGCAGCCTGGCTTCGTACACCACGCTCCAGAGCGGTTCGCCGTGATACTCATCCCTCTTCAGCGCGGACAGGGACGGGAAACGCTCACTCCAGCGCCAGAACATTTCCTCCAGGTCGTACTGCTCCAGCTCAGACCCCGACCAGCGGGCGCTCCAGCTCCCGACCGCTTCCGGCGTATGAAAGGCCAGCTCGATTTCCGCCTGCCCCGCCAGCGCCTGGTAAGCCCGTTCACGCAGGCAGGATCCTTTCCGGCGCTGGCGGGTGTATTTTTCGTCCAGCATGGCTTCCTGACGGCGCGAGCGTTCGGTATGCCTGAAGGTTTCCTCCGGGAAGATCTGTTCACCGGCGTTCACCGGCAGCGGCAGCCAGCAGCAGGCCCCGCGGCTCTCTATCAGGGCATCGATGGCCCTCAGCCAGCTGTCACGGCTTCCGCGCAGCTCCTGCGCGCTCAGCACCGGCGCGAACAGGCGTATCTCCCTGATGGTGACGCGTTTGCGTCCTGTCAGGCGGCGGAAAAAGGCGCTGGCATACGGGAACTTCGTGGACGCCGCGCCGCGCGTGCGCCTGCGCTCAACTTCGGCAATGGCCTCCATCGCGGCGCGTCGCGCAGGACAGAAGGGCACCATGGAGAGATATGAAGGGATCATGCCGCGCCCTCCGATGCCAGGATGCTGATGATGCTGGCCTGAGAGTAGCCGTCCGCATCGAGACGCGCCGTCAGGCTGAGGGTGTGGCTGACAAGCTCCGGCTGGTAGCCCTTCAGGGTGCGCACCACGGAGAACGGGCGACCGCTGGCGGGAACGAACACCATCATCCATACCGGACTGATGACGCCAGGGCTGCACACCGCCAGATGATAGTTGCCGTGCGAGGGCGTGAAGCGTATCTGCACGGGGAAGAACCCGCCGAACTCGCTGCGATACTCGCCATTCATATCCCAGTTTTCAGGGCAGGTCAGGTCATGCATGACGGCATGGGTCAGCGCGCGGCGGTAGTCCTCGCCGCTGTCCCGCCAGTCCTCGAACTCATCGTGGGACATTGTTTTCAGAACGTCAGGGGTCAGAACAGTTTGCATGGGTATCTCCTTATTGCCGCCCCGCAGGGCGGCGCTCCGTTATCAGGCGGCCTGTGCCGTGTCAGTGGTGTCGTTGTCGTCAGCTTCAGCCACAGGCTCAGGCCCTTTCAGCCAGGCCGGAACCCAGCGGTTATGCTGCATGAAGTGCTCCGCATGCCCTGCCGCATCGCCCTTCTTCATCTTCTCCGCGTCACCCGCTGCCCCTGTCAGCCCCGCATCTTTCAGGGAGGCAACAATCTGTGGATGTTTCAGGCTGCCGAAGTAGTTCTCCTTCGTCGGCTGCCACCAGTCGCGCAGGTGGAACCCGATTGCCGCCTCGACCGTATCGAGGGTACTGCGTGAGGTGTGCCCCATATCGCGGGTCTGTACCCCGTCGACCGAACACGCCGTACAGAAGGCCATGAGCGACATCAGCACCGCGCCGCTCAGGTCGAAGAAGGTCGTGAAGTCCTTCTCCCATCCCGCTGGCAGCAGCGCCTGAAGACGGGCTTTTTCCTGCATCAGGAGGTCATACGCCGCGCCGCTCTTACCGGACGGGGCATTCTCCGTCAGGCTGCCGTGGGAAACGGTCAGGCTGATGCGGAACGGGTGCGTTGTGGTCAGGCAGCCAGAAAAGACGCAGGTACACAGACGCCAGACCATCAGCGCCACCGCTTTTTCAGGCTGCTGCATCAGCGCGGCCTGTACCGCTAACGTTCGCTCAGAGGACATTTTCGTGAGCAGCGGGAGGCTGATCCCCTCTGTGGCATCCGTCTGGCGCGAAGTGAACGGCACCGTAGCGCTGCTTTCTTCAGTTTCTTCAGGCTCGTCGGCCTTCAGGCGAATACCGCGCTGAACGTACACCTGACCTTCGTACAGGCTGACCATGACGCCAGCCCCTGACTTCATTTCATCGGTCCACGCGCTGATTTCTCCGGCCTGTTCGATCGCGTCGATTTCCAGCTCAAGCGCATCCGTTTCGTCACAGCGGGAGCCGTATCCGTTCCACTGCTCGTGCAGTTCGTCAAGACGCTGCTGCTGTTCGGGGGTGTAAACCGGATCGGGTTCGTCGGGCTGCACGAACTCTTTCCCGTCTTCGCCGTGGTACCAGATGCGGGCTGCGCGTCCGCGCCCCCACGTCCAGCCCTCACGCTGCTGAATGTCCTGCGCGATACGCTCCAGCTTTTCCTGCACCAGACGCTCGACCAGCACGCAGTCAGCAGTACCGTCGCCGTCATCCTGGCTGAACAGGTCTTCACGGACGTAACCGCCTGCAGCCTCGTAGGCGTCACGTCCGATGAACCGGAATTTCACGCTGTCGGTGCTGATTTCAGTGTCAGTCACGGCACGTTTAATCAGGTGCGCGGGGGCGTTCGACCAGCTGGCCTTCACGCTCTCGAGGATCTCAGCCTGACGGGTGTGGTCATCCTCAAGACAGAGCGCCTGACACTGCTCAACGGTCAGCTCGTCCTGCGCGAGCTTTTCCATCAGGGCCGGGGCGAGGTTTGTCAGCTTCAGCATGCGCTGGACGTGACGGGAGCCGAAACCGAGCGCGTCGCCAATCTGCGCGGGGGTTTTGCCCTGCTCTGCCAGCGTGCGGAACCCTGCGATTTGCTCGGCGGGATGCATGGCCGCGCGCTGCTCGTTCTCGGCCACAGAGGCAAGCGCCGCGATGTCGTCAGAGACGCGTTTGACCATCACGGTGTAACCATCATCCAGACGCCCCTCCTGCACCAGCAGATTCAGGGCGGTCAGTCGGCGGCCACCTGCAGCCACGCCGGATTTCCCGTCTGCGAGGGTGTGAATAATCAGGTTCTGCAGCAGTCCGAGCGCCTCAATGGAGTCGGCCAGACCGCGCACGCTGTCCACGGAATACGGTATGGTGCGCACGTTAAGCGGTGATTTGGTGAGTTCGGCAAGCGGAACGTACTCAACCGCAGCGGCCTCAAGGGCCGTTTTCAGGGCAACTTCCTGCGCCTTCGTGATTTTTTTGCTGCTCGCTTTTTTGGGTGCTTTTGCTTTAACATTCTCTACAGACATTGTTGATACCTCTCCGTGTTGATAAATGTCCGGCCCTGCGGAGTTCGTGCTCCGGCAGGGCATCTCTTTCTTACTGCGACTTGCGGATGCCGTAGTCGCGGATATAACGGTTGAGCCAGTACGTACCGTCCGGCTCGAAGTTCCACGTGCGCCAGACCATCTCCCCGTCCTTACGCACGACCAGACAAAAATGCGTTCCCTGATCGTCCTCTATCGTCACGTTGGCGTACTGCGCCACGACGGCCTCAGCCTGTTCGCGGGTAAAGGTGTCGTCAGGTAAAACCACCACCGCCTCGCTCATTGAAAACCTCCTTCTGAACCTGTTTTGCCCTTAAAACCCGTCACCCGTTGAGTTTCGGGAGCCGCGGTTTTGACGTTTTGCGGGAGCCTGCTGAACCATCCCGTGGATAAAACACCTCACCCGTTTGAGAACCTTCGCCGCAGGTGCGTAAACGCCACCGGCCGAGGCAGATGTCCTGGGTGAGCGGGAAATTTATTCCGGTCTAATGGAGCGAGGCGTAATGGCCGGGAGAAATTTATTGCGAAAGGCTGCGCCGGCCCTGGACAGCAAGGAGGACTGTGGGGTTATCAGCACCCGGAGGAGGGACTCAGACGGGAGAGCGCAGATCCGGACGATGAGCAGGGGCACGCCGCAATGCCGGGAAGCCGCGCGCGGCGAAACGGCGTTGCCCCCTACATGGCATCGATGCAGTTTGTGTTATCGATGACATGCCGGAAGCGCAGGAAACGGCGCTACTGAGCGGCGCAGCCGGAACGGCTGCTGCAAGCGTGGTGTTGCGTCATGGGATGGAAACCCGCTGGCCTGAAGGGACCGCAGGGAGCGGAAGGCCCGGGCAGAGACGGCGCAGCTGGCTCTGTGCGAAGCATGACAGCCCGCCCGGACGCCCGCGCAAAAAAAAAGCCAGGCAAGCCTGGCAGAGTCAACGTTCACTGAATTTATTATGTTTTTCTGAATGCTACATCAGTGCCGTTAAAATACCTTATCCACTCCTGATATCTCAGCGCTTTTTAGTAGAAAAAGTCTGATTCTTTTCTGGTTCTGCCGCTCTCTGTCAATCAGGATCACTTTCCCTTTCCGTTAGCTTCAGCCATTTCGATATACCTCGGGTCGTTTGCGTTCGGAAGCTGTGTACCAAGCTGACGGTAGTGCCGCACCCGCGCCATAAAATACTCTCTGAGATGCTCAGGCTGCTCTCTGGCCACGACTTCAGGCACAACCGGCTGGTTCAAACGCTCCTTGTATGCCACTCCGGAAGCACCAGGTCCACAGCGACTTTGTCCTGCTCTTCTTTTGATTTGGCAGCAATGTTGAACTGAGACACTGAAAACTCCAAAGGAGAGGAAATGAGCGACCAGTGTACGCCTGTCCAGTGCAGGGTAAAGGACGGGCAGCGGCGCGAAGCGCGGCGCCTCTCCTTCCCCGCAGGCGCGAGCCTGCAGGGTTTTGCGCGCGGGCTGACAGGCGGCATCACCGCCTGCCGGAGTATCACTCCCCCTTTCCGCCCTGCAGGATGAAGTGTCCGCCGATATACACCGCACACTGACAGGTCATGTAGGAGCAGATTTCATCAACCACCTGCGCGGTAGTCAGCTCCCGCTGGCCGGAATCACGACGGCGGGCATTAATCAGGGCCTTATACTGGCGCAGGATGTCGCGGGTCTGTGGATCAAGTTTCATTTTAATCTCCCTGCGGGCAGGCTTTTTCCCCGCCCGTTTTAATCAGTTGCTGAATACGTAACCGTCGACGAACACCAGACCGCCGCTGAACAGATCGCGCGCATACGCCTCGTAGTCAAAATAGCAGCGCAAATTTTCAGGTACGGAAGACAGCAAATCGTGCTCATTCACGTACTCGTATGCATAGTCCTCCTCGCTCTGCGCCTCGCCCCGATATGCATCATCAAAGGCGTCGTAATCGCATTCGCCGGTGTACTCAGCCCAGGCGATAAAGGCCGCGTCCCTGCCCTCCTCCTGCGCGCGCCTGTACGCCTGAATAAAATCCCAGTCGACGGAAGATTCAGAGGCAAACTGTGACGGAATGCCCTCCCAATCCTGGAACATCAGCTCCGGGTCATGCTCGCCTGCGTGCAGCTCATGACAGGCCTCGATAAAGTCCTCTTTCGAGTCAAATTCGGTCAGATCAAACCATTTTCCGAAAATGCTGCCGCAGTTGTATTTATGGTACGTGCCAACGTACACAGCCGGGGTTGTGGTCGTAGTGCTCATAAAAAATCCTCCATAGTCGATGTCGTCTGAGTTCCGGCTTACGCCGTGCCGACACGACAGCCCGACGAAAAGCGGAGAATGCAGGGGCGCCACCGGAGGCCGCAGCGCAGAAAAACAGCCGGAGCGGTCTGGACGGTTATCGAGCGAATATTGAGCGAGAGAACGACGGGAAGAACGGCAACGAACATCAGAAAATAAATGCGACCGGGCGAGGATGGCGGCTAGCGCACCCTTGCAATCGCAGCGGTCGGGGTAGAGTAGAGGCACGGCGTTAGCCGCAGGCCGCACGAACGTCACTCACTGCGTAGCCGTAACACCGTGGAGGTCGCGCCGGTACAGCGGATCGCGCGATATCCTTTTTGCATGTCCGTCAGATGACAGGCCGCAGTGAAGAAAGCGCTTCCAGAAGTACCTGCACCTCCTCTCTGGCCTCGCGCACCGCCACGCGCAGCCAGCTACGGTCAAACCACCTGCGCACGGGCAGTCCGTCCTTTCGCCAGGCGTACCGGACGGTGTTCTGCGCGAGCATTAGCCCGTGCGCCTCAATCTGGATCAATATGGTGCGGTAGGTAACGTTATCCTTCACCATCCCCTGCCGTTAAGAAAATGCGCTCACCTTCGAAGTATGATAATTGTTTCAGCGTTGCGGCTTTCAGTCATGACTTTAAAAAATCCTAGAATGAGGGATTACTGACGAAAAGCCTTCTAATGCGGGGTGAGTTCTATCCCTCCTCTATACCACGGGGGATTATGGGAGAAAAAACGGCCTTAGTCTGCAGAGGAATTTTTCTGTTATCTTGTAGCTATTAGCCACAATCATGAACGGGTATTACTTACACCTGCTATCTGCGAACAGTTCTAAACCGCGTTGTAGTTTACGTCAAATACTATTGACACCCATTTACTGTGATCTCACACACGCTTTAAATTTTTCTCTTTTGCGTCGCCACGCCACAGTCTAAATAACAACAAGACCGTAGTGTCCGCTATTATTAAAGTATCTCAAAGAACACTCACGATATTTTAAAATATAGATACTACACATAGATGAAGAAGTTTTGCAATAACATCATTATTGACTTCCCTTAACTAATTTACTTCAACCATACATAAACATACCGATTTTTTGATAAGCTACCAGCGTAACATATAATCCTAATCTTGTTTATAAAGCAGGTACATTGGCAATGTATTCCAATCAAATTCTCGGTTGTGCTTTAATTTTAATGGCTCCAGCCAGTTGCTTAGGTAAAAATGACATGGATTATTTTTCTATGATTAGTTTCCATACACCAAGCTCATCCGGATTTAGTACAATCGATATTTTTAGTATGGGATTTGCTGGTGCAAGGATAACGATGAGCAGTAATAGTCCACACCTTAACTTAAACGACTTGCGTTTTAGTGTAAACCAAAGTTGGTTAAATATAGAAAATCACATCGAAGGTCGGGTGACTATAACAATGACCAGAATGCCCACAATTAATGAAAGTCATGTGATCATGGGGATTAAAAATTTACGAAATGGTTATATA
>CAMKZP010000006.1 GCA_946477805.1 uncultured Enterobacter sp. | reverse complement strand
GTGCCCACCCGCTCGTTTCTGCAGATGACTATGGGGTGGTTCCTGAAGGATAAAGAGCTGGCGATGATGCAGACGCCGCACCACTTCTTCTCGCCGGATCCGTTTGAGCGTAACCTGGGCCGTTTCCGCAAAACCCCGAACGAAGGCACCCTGTTCTACGGCCTTGTGCAGGACGGGAACGACATGTGGGATGCCACTTTCTTCTGCGGTTCCTGTGCGGTTATCCGCCGCGGGCCGCTGGACGAAATTGGCGGTATCGCCGTTGAGACGGTGACCGAAGATGCCCACACCTCGCTGCGTCTGCACCGTCGCGGCCACACCTCTGCGTATATGCGTATTCCGCAGGCGGCGGGTCTGGCAACGGAGTCGCTCTCGGCGCATATCGGCCAGCGCATCCGCTGGGCGCGCGGCATGGTACAGATATTCCGTCTCGATAACCCGCTGGCCGGCAAAGGGCTGAAGCTGGCGCAGCGCCTGTGCTACGTCAACGCCATGTTCCACTTCTTGTCCGGCATCCCGCGGCTTATCTTCCTTACCGCGCCGCTGGCGTTTCTGCTGCTTCACGCCTATATCATCTACGCGCCGGCGCTGATGATTGCGCTGTTTGTTCTGCCGCACATGATCCACGCGAGCCTGACGAACTCGAAGATTCAGGGGAAATACCGCCACTCCTTCTGGAGTGAAATCTACGAAACGGTGCTGGCCTGGTATATCGCGCCGCCAACGATGGTGGCGCTGATTAATCCGCACAAAGGTAAGTTTAACGTCACCGCGAAAGGCGGGCTGGTGGAGGAGGAGTACGTCGACTGGGTTATCTCTCGTCCGTACATCTTCCTGGTCCTGCTCAACATCGTGGGGGTGATTGCCGGTATCTGGCGTTACTACTACGGCCCGGAAAACGAGGTTTTAACGGTCGTCGTCAGCCTGGCGTGGGTGTTCTATAACCTGATTATCCTCGGCGGCGCGGTCGCGGTGTCGGTTGAGAGCAAGCAGGTACGCCGCGCGCATCGCGTGGAGATCAGCATGCCGGCGGCGATTGCCCGCGAAGACGGACACCTCTTCTCCTGCACCGTGCATGACTTCTCCGACGGCGGTTTGGGCATCAAAATCAACGGCCAGGCGAAGGTGCTGGAAGGGCAGAAAGTCAACTTGCTGCTCAAGCGCGGCCAGCAGGAGTACGTCTTCCCGACGCAGGTTGTGCGCGTGTCAGGCAATGAGGTCGGTCTGCAGCTGATGCCGCTGACCAAAAAGCAACACATTGATTTTGTGCAGTGTACGTTTGCCCGCGCGGATACGTGGGCTCTGTGGCAGGACAGCTTCCCGGAAGACAAACCTCTGGAAAGCCTGCTCGATATTCTGAAGCTGGGGTTCCGTGGCTATCGTCACCTTGCAGAATTTGCCCCGTCGTCTGTGAAATTAATTTTCCGGTCACTTACTTCGCTGGTTTCCTGGATCGTGTCGTTCATTCCGCGTCGCCCTGAGCGAGATGAAGCGAAGCAATCGGACCCGGTTATGGCTCAACAATGATGATAACGCGATGAAAACAAAACTTTCCTGGTTATGTGCAGTGGCAATGGGGATGAGTACGCTCCCCTCAACGATGGCTAACGCAGCGCCTGAAAACGCAGCGGCCACGCCTGCTCCTACGGTTCCTGTCGTCGCGCAAGCGACTGACCCGGTTGTCACTGCGGCACCGGGGCAAACGGAAAACGTGGTCCCGAATCAGCCAACGGCGGGGAATACCCTACCGGCAGATAACCCGGTCGTTGGGCAGGTCATGCCAGGCGTACCGGGCGCCAACGCGCCCGTCGTCGCGGATAATGCGCCATCGCGCGACGTGAAGCTGACGTTCGCTCAGATTGCGCCCCCGCCGGGGAGCATGGTGCTGCGCGGCACCAACCCTAACGGCGGCATTGAGTTTGGGATGCGCAGCGATGAGGTGGTCTCGAATGCGGTGCTGAACCTGGAGTACACCCCGTCGCCGTCGCTGCTGCCCGTGCAGTCTCAGCTCAAGGTCTACCTGAACGATGAGCTGATGGACGTTCTGCCGGTCACCAAAGAGCAGCTGGGCAAGAAAACCCAGGCGCAGGTGCCGATCAACCCGCTGTTCATCACCGACTTTAACCGTGTCCGCCTGGAGTTTGTTGGTCACTATCGCGACGTGTGTGAAAACCCGGCCAGCAGCACGCTGTGGATGGACGTGGGGCGCAACTCTTCGCTGCAGATGACCTATCAGTCGCTGGCGCTGAAAAACGATCTCTCCGCCTTCCCTGTTCCGTTCTTTGACGCGCGAGATAACCGCCCGTTAACGCTGCCAATGGTCTTTGCCGGTTCACCGGACGTCACCGAACAGCTTGCGGCCACCATCGTGGCGTCGTGGTTCGGCTCCCGTTCCGGCTGGCGCGGCCAGACCTTCCCGGTCATGTACGATAAAATGCCTGACAGAAACGCCGTGGTCTTTGCCACTAACGCCAAACGCCCGGCGTTCCTTCGCAATCATCCGGACGTCAAAGCGCCTACGGTTGAAATGATCAACCACCCGGACAACCCGTACGTGAAGCTGCTGGTGGTCTTCGGGCGTGATGAAAAGGATCTGGTGCAGGCGGCGAAAGGCATTGCCCAGGGCAATATTCTGTTCCGCGGTAACAGCGTGGTCGTGGATGAGGTCAAGCCGCTGCTGGCGCGTAAGCCTTACGATGCGCCAAACTGGGTGCGTACCGACCGTGCCATTACCTTTGGCGAGCTGAAAACCTATGAAGAGCAGCTGCAGGCGACGGGGCTTGAGCCTTCGCCCGTCAGCCTGTCGCTGAACCTGCCGCCGGATCTCTATCTGCTGCGCACTAACGGCATCGACATCAACCTGAACTACCGTTACACCGCGCCAGCGACCAAAGACAGCTCGCGCATGGACATCAGCCTGAACAACCAGTTCCTGCAATCCTTTAGCCTGACGAGCACGCAGGACACCAACCGCCTGATGCTGCGCCTGCCGGTGCTGCAGGGGCTGCTGGACGGTAAAACCGACGTCTCTATTCCGGCGCTGAAGCTGGGTGCGATAAACCAGCTGCGTTTCGACTTCCAGTATATGAACCCGATGCCCGGCGGCTCGGTGGAAAACTGCATCACCTTCCAGCCGGTACAAAACCACGTGGTGATCGGCGATGAATCCACCATCGACTTCTCCAGGTACTATCACTTTATTGCGATGCCGGACCTGCGCGCGTTTGCCAATGCCAGCTTCCCGTTCAGCCGCATGGCTGACCTCTCCGAGTCGATCGTGGTAATGCCGAAAACACCATCTGAAGGCCAGGTGGCGACACTGCTGGATGCGATGGCCACCGTTGGGGCGCAAACCGGCCTGCCGGCCATCAACGTGACGCTGACCGATGACGGCAGCCAAATCCAGAACAAAGATGCCGATATCATGGTGATTGGCAACATTCCGGACACGCTGAAGGATGAAAAGCGCGTCGACCTGCTGGTGCAGGCCGCCCAGTCGTGGGTGAAGACGCCGCTGCGTCAGACCGACTTCCCCGGCATCATGCCGGACAGCGGCGATCGTCAGGCGAACGTGAAAACCAGCATCAGCTCAACGGGGCCGATGGCGGCCATCGTTGGCTTCCAGTCGCCGTATAACGATCAGCGCAGCGTCATTGCGCTGCTGGCAGACAGCCCTCGCGGTTATGAGCTGTTAAACACGGCCATGAACGACAGCGGTAAACGTGCGGCGATGTTCGGTTCCGTCTCCGTTATCCGTGAATCGGGGGTCAACAGCCTGCGCGTGGGGGATGTCTACTACGTGGGCCATCTGCCGTGGTTCGAGCGTCTGTGGTATGCGCTCTCTAACCATCCGGTATTGCTGGCCGTTCTGGCCGCGGTCAGCGTCGTGCTGCTGGCGTGGGTACTGTGGCGTCTGCTGCGTATCATCAGCCGTCGTCGCCTGAACCCGGACCATGAGTAAGATGTGATGAAAGGTTTTCGCTGGTGTGTTTTCGCAGCGTTGATGCTGGCGGCGGCGGATCTGCGCGCCGCCTGTAGCTGGCCTGCCTGGGAGCAGTTTAAACAGGGCTACGTTAGCGAAGACGGGCGCGTCATCGATCCCAGCGACGCGCGAAAAATTACCACCTCGGAAGGGCAAAGCTATGCGCTGTTCTTTGCGCTGGCGGCCAACGACCGCAAAGCGTTTGACCTGCTGCTGGCGTGGACGCGCGACAACCTCGCCCAGGGCGATTTAGCGCAAAACCTGCCTGCCTGGCTGTGGGGCAAAAAGGAGAAAGAGGCCTGGGCGGTTATCGATCCTAACTCCGCATCCGATGCGGACGTCTGGATCGCCTGGTCGCTGCTGGAAGCGGGGCGGCTGTGGAAGAACCCGGACTACACCCGTACCGGAAAGGGGCTGCTTAAACGTATCGCCAGCGAAGAAGTGGTCAACGTGCCGGGGCTGGGCTCTATGCTGCTGCCGGGTAAGGTAGGCTTCGCGGAAGAGAACGCCTGGCGCTTTAATCCCAGCTATCTTCCTCCGCAGCTTGCCGGCTACTTCACCCGTTTCGGCGCACCCTGGACAACGCTGCGTGAAACCAACCTGCGCCTGCTGCTGGAGACGGCACCCAAAGGGTTCTCGCCAAACTGGGTGCAGTATCAGAAAAACAGAGGCTGGCAGCTCAAGCAGGATGCGTCGCTGGTGGGCAGCTATGACGCCATCCGCGTCTATCTCTGGGTGGGCATGATGAGCGAGAAAGACCCGCAGAAGGCTCGCCTGCTGGCGCGATTCCAGCCGATGGCGAAGGTGACGGCAAAACAGGGCGTGCCGCCGGAGAAGGTGGATGTGGCGACCGGCAAACGCACGGGCACGGGCCCGGTCGGTTTCTCCGCCTCCCTGCTGCCCTTTTTACAAAACAGGGATGCACAGTCGGTACAGCGCCAGCGCGTGGCCGATCGCTTCCCGGATAATAATGCCTACTACAGCTATGTCCTGACCCTCTTTGGTCAAGGGTGGGATCAGCATCGTTTTCGCTTCACCGCACAGGGTGAATTAATACCGGATTGGGACCAGCAATGCGCAAGTTCACAGTAAATCTACTCACTTTATCGCTTGGTCTGGCGCTGATGCCGATGGCCGTGGCCGCCAATTCCCCCCAGCAGCAACAGCTGCTGGAGCAGGTCCGTCTGGGTGAATCGACGCAGCGTGAAGATCTGGTTCGCCAGTCGCTCTATCGCCTTGAGCTGATCGACCCAAACAACCCCGACGTCATCGCCGCGCGCTTCCGCTATCTGCTTCGTCAGGGCGACAGCGCGGGCGCACAGAAAGAGCTGGATCGCCTGAAAGAGATCGCGCCGGGTTCGAGCGCGTATAAGTCGTCGCGCAATACCCAACTGCTCTCAACGCCGGATGGCCGCCAGGCGCTGCAGCAGGCCCGTCTGTTAGCCACCTCCGGCCATACGCAGGAAGCGATCGCGGCCTACGAAAAGCTCTTTGCGGGCGACCCGCCGACGGGCGACTTAGCCGCAGAGTACTGGACCGTTGTCGCCAAAGATCCAGCCAAACGTAATAGCGCTATTAACCAGCTGAAGAAGATCAATGCCAGCAGCCCGGGCAATACCCAGCAGCAGGCCGCGCTTGCGCAGCTTCTGTTCCAGAGCGGCCGTCGTGATGAAGGCTTCACCGTACTGCAGGATATGGCCAAATCCAACAGCGGCCGCAGCCAGGCCTCCGATATGTGGTATCAGCAGATCAAAGACCAGCCAGCCAGCAACGCCAGCGTTAGCGCCCTGCAAAAATACCTGAGCGTGTTCAGCGACGGCGATAGCGTCACGGCGGCGCGCGCCCAGCTTGAAGCGCAGCAAAAGCAGCTCGCCGATCCGGTATTCCGGGCGAAAGCCGAAGGCTTAGCCGCGGTCGATGCCGGGCAGGGTAATAAAGCGGTCGCGGAACTGCAGAAAGCCGTGAGTGCCAACCATGCCGACAGCGAAGCCGTGGGCGCGCTCGGCCAGGCGTATTCACAAAAAGGCGATCGCGCCCGCGCGGTAGCGCAGTTTGAAAAGGCGATCGCGCTCGATCCTCAGAGTGATAACCGCGATAAATGGGACAGCCTGCTCAAGGTTAACCGCTACTGGCTGCTGATCCAGCAGGGCGACGCGGCGCTGAAGGCCAACAACACCGCTCAGGCGGAACGCAATTTCCAGCAGGCGCGCAATATCGACAGTACCGACAGCTACGCCGTACTGGGGCTGGGCGATACCGCCGCCGCGCGCAAAGATAACGCCGCCGCCGAGCGTTATTACCGCCAGGCGCTGCGTATGGACAGCGGCAACAGCAATGCGGTGCGCGGCCTGGCCAATATTTATCGCGCGCAGTCGCCTGAAAAAGCGACGCAGTTTATCCAGTCACTCTCCGCCAGCCAGCGTCGCAGCATTGACGACATTGAACGCAGCCTGACCAACGAGCAGCTCTCCGCCCGGGCGGAGCAGCTGGAAAACCAGGGGCAATTTGCCCAGGCCGCGGAGATTCAGCGTCAGCGCCTCGCTCTCTCGCCGGGCGACGTGTGGATCACCTACCGTCTCTCCCGCGACCTGTACAGCGCGGGGCAGCGCGGCCAGGCGGACGCGCTGATGCGCCAGCTGGCCGACCAGAAGCCGGGCGATCCGGAGCAGGTCTATGCCTACGGGCTTTATCTCTCAGGAAACGATCTGGACCGCGCTGCGCTAACGCATCTGAACACCCTGGCGCATGACAGGTGGAACGACAATATTCAGGAGCTGGCGGACCGTCTGCAGAGTAATCAGGTGCTGGAAACCGCCAACCGCCTGCGTGATGGCGGAAATGAGCAGGAGGCTGAAAACCTGCTCCGCCAGCAGCCGACCTCCACGCGTATCGACTTAACCCTCGCGGACTGGGCGCTGCAGCGTGGCGATCGCGCGGCGGCGAAAGCGGCCTATGGCACTGTCCTGCAGCGCGAGCCGCAAAACGAAGATGCGATCCTGGGCCTGACCGAAGTGTACCTGACGGAAGGTGACAAGGACGCGGCGCGTGCGGAGCTGGCAAAACTGCCGGCCACGCAGAACGGGCAGCCGCTCCCGGTCAATATGCAGCGCCGCATTGCGATGGCGCAGGCGGGCCTTGGCGATACGGCGGCGGCGGCGCAGACCTTCAGCAGGCTGATCCCGCAGGCAAAATCGCAGCCGCCTTCCATGGAGAGCGCGCTGGTCATGCGCGACGCCGCGCGTTTCCAGGCGCAAAACGGCCAGCCTCAGCAGGCGCTGGAGACATATAAAGATGCCATGGTGGCCTCCGGCGTCACCACCGTCCGTCCGGCCGACAACGACAGCTTTACCCGCCTGACGCGTAACGATGAAAAAGACGACTGGCTGAAGCGCGGCGTGCGCAGCGATGCGGGCGAGCTTTACCAGCAGCAGGATGTTAACGTCACGCTGCAGCACGATTACTGGGGCTCCAGCGGCACGGGCGGTTATTCCGATCTCAAAGCGCATACCACCATGCTGCAGGTTGACGCGCCTCTGTCCGACGGCCGGATGTTCTTCCGTAGCGATCTGGTGAATATGGACGCCGGTTCGTTCGCCACCAGCAACGGTACTTACGATCCCAAATGGGGCACCTGCGCCGAAACGCCGTGCAGCGGCAGCACCAGCCAGTCATCCAACGGCGCGAGCGTGGCCGTTGGCTGGCAGAATAAAACCTGGGCATGGGATATCGGCACCACGCCGATGGGCTTTGACGTGGTGGACGTGGTCGGCGGCGTGAGCTACAGCAACGACCTCGGGCCGATTGGC
Source organism: uncultured Enterobacter sp. (assembly GCA_946477805.1). Taxonomy (GTDB): domain Bacteria; phylum Pseudomonadota; class Gammaproteobacteria; order Enterobacterales; family Enterobacteriaceae; genus Enterobacter. The sequence goes on along the minus strand of CAMKZP010000006.1, from coordinate 22,301 downwards.
TACACCCTGAATGCGCATCGTCGTCCGATCTCCAGCTCCGTACTGGCGTTCGCGGGCCAAAAAGACACCAATACCGATACCACCTGGGGCGGCGTGCGGTCGACCGGCGGCGGCGTGAGCCTGAGCTATGACAAAGGTGAGGCGAACGGTATCTGGTCGAGCCTGAACATGGACAGCCTGACCGGTAAAAATGTCGAAGATAACTGGCGCATCCGCTGGATGACCGGCTATTACTACAAGCTGATCAACGATAACAACGAGCGCCTGACGGTCGGCGTCTCTAACATGGTCTGGCACTACGACAAAGATCTGAGCGGCTATACCCTGGGACAGGGCGGCTATTACAGCCCGCAGGAGTACGTCTCCTTCGCGCTGCCGGTGACGTGGCGTAAACGTACCGAAAACTGGTCGTGGGAGCTGGGCGGATCCGTCTCCTGGTCGCATTCGAAGACCAACGATGAGCTGCGTTATCCGAAGCAGGGGCTGATCCCCGTCGATGAGCCTGGCCGCTACACCGACAGAGGCGCGATGGAAACCGGCAGCAGCTCCTCCGGTACCGGTTATACCGCAAGGGCGATTGTGGAGCGCCGCGTGACCTCCAACTGGTTTGTGGGTCTGGGCGTGGATATTCAGGAAGCGAAAGACTATACCCCGAGCCATGCGCTGCTCTACGTGCGCTACTCTGCCGCGGGCTGGCAGGGCGATATGGACCTGCCGCCGCAGCCGCTCACGCCGTATGCAGACTGGTAATCGGATTTAACTTAATCCAGCTGTAAGTCTCTCTTATCAGTGCAGCGATCGGGTATACTCAGGCGCACCAGGCTCACTCCCTGGTGCGCCCTGCGCTTCGAGTTCTGTGGAGAGTCATTTTGCGTGTCAGCCGTTCCTTAACGATCAAACAGATGGCGATGGTTTCAGCCGTCACGATGCTGTTTGTCTTCATCTTCTGCGTCATTTTGCTGTTTCATTCCGTACAGCAGAATCGCTATAACACGGCTTCACAACTTGAAAGCATCGCCCGTTCGGTGCGTGAACCGCTCTCTGCGGCAATCCTGAAGGGGGATATCCCCGACGCGGAAACCATTTTAAAACGCATCCAGCCTGCCGGTATCGTCAGCCGGGCGGACGTGGTGCTGCCCAACCAGTTCCAGGCGCTGCGGATGAGCTTTATTCCTGAACGTCCGGTCCCGGTTACGGTGATGCGGATGTTTGAGCTGCCGGTACAAATTTCGCTGCCGATTTACTCCCTTGAACGTCCGGCCAACCCCCAGCCGTTAGCCTATCTCGTCCTGCAGGCGGACTCTTACCGCATGTACAAATTCGTGATGAGTTGGGTTGCTACATTAGTGACCACTTACTTACTTTTAACGCTGATCCTGAGCGTCGCGCTGACGTGGTGCATTAACCGACTGATTGTCCACCCTTTGCGCCGTATCGCCAGGACGTTGAACGATCTCTCCCCGCAGGATCAGGTGGGACACCAGCTCGAGCTGCCTCGCCTTCATCACGACGATGAAATCGGCATGCTGGTGCGCAGCTACAACATCAACCAGCAGCGCGTGATGCGCCAGCAGGATGAGCTTAACAGCAGCGCAACCCGCTTCCCGGTGTCGGAGCTGCCGAACAAAGCCTTCCTGATGGCGATGCTGGAGCAGATCGTCGCCCGTCAGCAGACCACGGCGCTGATGGTGATCGCCTGCGAAACCCTGCAGGATACGGCTGGCGTACTCAAAGAGAGCCAGCGCGAGATGCTGTTGCTGACGCTGGTTGAGAAGGTGAAAACCGTTCTGGCGCCGCGCATGGTGCTGACGCAGGTCAGCGGCTATGACCTGGTGGTTATCGCCCACGGTGTGAAAGAGCCGTGGCATGCCATTACGCTAGGTCAGCAAGTACTTACTGTCATTAATGAGCGGCTGCCGGTGCAGGGCATCCAGCTGCGCCCGAGCGCCAGCATCGGGATTGCGATGTTCTATGGCGACCTGACGGCGGAGCAGCTCTATCGTCGCGCGTTCTCGGCGGCCCTGACTGCCCGTCAGAAAGGTAAAAACCAGATCCAGTTCTTTGACCCGGAGCAGATGGAAAAGGCGCAGCAGCGCCTGACGGAAGAGAGCGATATTCTGACGGCAATGGACAACCGCCAGTTTGCCATCTGGCTCCAGCCGCAGGTTAATTTGCTGACGGGCGAAGTCAAAAGCGCCGAAGCCCTGCTGCGCATGCAGCAGCCGGATGGTTCGTGGGAGCTGCCGGAAGGGCTGATAGAACGCATCGAATCCTGTGGCCTGATGGTGAGCGTGGGGCACTGGGTTCTGGAAGAGTCGTGCCGCCTGCTTGCGGCCTGGCAGGAGCGCGGCGTGATGCTGCCGCTGTCGGTCAATCTGTCCGCCCTGCAGCTGATGCACCCGACCATGGTGTCGGAGGTGCTGGAGCTTATTCATCGCTACCGCATTCAGCCCGACACGCTGATTCTGGAAGTCACCGAGAGCCGCCGCATTGACGATCCCAACGAAGCCGTGGCCATCCTGAAACCGCTGCGTAACGCCGGGATCCGCATCGCGCTGGATGATTTCGGCATGGGTTACGCCGGGTTACGTCAGCTTCAGCACATGAAAACGCTGCCGGTGGATGTGCTCAAGATCGACAAAATTTTTGTGGACGGGCTCCCGGATGACAGCAGCCTGGTGCAGGCGATCATCCAGATGGCGCGCAGTCTGAGCCTGCATGTGATTGCCGAAGGTATCGAAACCGAAGCCCAGCGCGACTGGCTCGCCGCGGCGGGCGTCGAGTACGGGCAGGGGTTCCTCTTTGCCCGGGCGGTGCCGTCGGATATTTTCGAGCAGCGCTACCTGGCCGACGCAGGCAATCGCGCAAACGTGTAATTTTGTTGCTGGCTTGTGCGAGCCAGCTCAAAGTTCTTAACATTTGTGTTTCAAATTTGAAGTCGCTTTATTTCTGTCCTGTTATGTGGGTGTTATTTTAGAGCCGCAGGTTAACCATAACCTTACAAAGCCTGTGGTTTTTCTTCCCAAGGACACCCTATGAAAACCTCAATCTTCAAGAGCCTCTACTTCCAGGTCCTGACGGCCATCGCAGTCGGTATTCTGCTTGGTCACTACTATCCTGAGCTGGGCGCGCAGATGAAACCGCTTGGCGATGCATTCGTTAAGCTCATTAAAATGGTCATCGCCCCGGTGATCTTCTGTACGGTGGTGACCGGTATCGCCGGCATGGAAAGCATGAAGGCGGTTGGACGTACCGGCGCAGTGGCCCTTCTCTATTTTGAAGTGGTCAGCACCATTGCCCTGATAATCGGCCTGATCATTGTTAACGTCGTGCAGCCCGGCGCCGGCATGAACGTCGACCCGTCGACGCTGGATGCCAAAGCGGTCGCGGTTTACGCCGAGCAGGCGAAGGATCAGGGCGTTGTCGCCTTCCTGCTGGATGTGATCCCCGGCAGCGTCATCGGCGCGTTCGCCAGCGGTAATATTCTGCAGGTCCTGCTGTTTGCCGTAATGTTTGGCTTTGCGCTGCACCGCCTGGGCAGCAAGGGCCAGCTGATTTTCAACGTCATCGAAAGCTTCTCGCAGGTCATCTTCGGCATCATCAACATGATCATGCGCCTGGCGCCCATTGGTGCCTTCGGCGCAATGGCGTTCACCATCGGTAAATACGGCGTCGGCACGCTGGTGCAGCTGGGCCAGCTGATTATCTGCTTCTACATCACCTGTATTCTGTTCGTGGTGGTGGTGCTGGGGTCAATCGCCCGTGCGGCGGGCTTCAGCATCTTCAAGTTCATCCGCTACATCCGCGAAGAGCTGCTGATTGTCCTGGGGACCTCGTCCTCGGAATCGGCGCTGCCGCGCATGCTCGATAAAATGGAAAAGCTGGGCTGCCGCAAGTCGGTGGTGGGGCTGGTTATTCCGACGGGCTACTCGTTTAACCTGGACGGCACCTCGATATACCTGACGATGGCCGCGGTGTTTATCGCTCAGGCGACCAACAGCCATATGGATATTTTCCATCAGATCACGCTGCTGGTGGTGCTTTTGCTCTCGTCAAAAGGTGCGGCAGGCGTGACGGGAAGTGGCTTTATCGTGCTGGCGGCGACCATTTCCGCGGTGGGGCACCTGCCGGTGGCGGGCCTGGCGCTGATTCTGGGTATCGACCGCTTTATGTCTGAAGCGCGCGCGTTAACCAACCTGGTGGGTAACGGCGTTGCAACGGTTGTGGTCGCGAAATGGGTTAAAGAGCTGGATCACAAAAAGCTCGACGATACCTTAAATAACCGTACCGCCGACGGCAAATCAGCGAATTTGCCTTCCTAATCTCGTCACAATTGCCCGCATTCCCTTGTCGGGATGCGGGCGTCTGCGCATAATAACCGCTCATACCTGTCATACTTCGACAAGATTTTTTTTGGGTATATTTCACTTCCGTCCGTGACGTTTGGCTAAACACGCGGTCTAATCGAAGTGTTTTCATCGTCATCTTTTAGAGTTCTCACGTCGCGAGACACTCTTTTTAACCAGGATTGTTGATCAGGGGTTCACATGCAGGGCACAAAAATTCGACTCTTAACCGGCGGTTTGCTGATGATGGCAGCAGCCAGTTATGTGCAGGCAGATGCGCTCCAGCCAGACCCGGCCTGGCAACAGGGAACCCTGGCGAATGGGTTCCAGTGGCAAGTTTTAGCCACCCCGCAGCGCCCCAGCGACCGTATTGAAATCCGTCTGTCCGTGAATACCGGCTCCCTCACTGAAAGCACCCAGCAGACGGGTTTAAGTCACTTTATTCCCCGGCTGGCGCTCACCCAGAGCGGCAGTCTGCAGGCCGTCCAGGTACGTTCTCTTTGGCAACAGGCCATCGACCCTCAACGTCCCTTGCCTCCGGCGGTGGTCTCTTACGACTACACCATGTTTAACCTGAGCCTGCCGAACAATCGCAACGATCTCCTTAAAGAAGCGCTGACCTATCTCTCTGATGCCACCGGCAAACTGGCGATTACGCCGGAGACCGTCAACTACGCGCTGAGCAACAGCGATATGGTGGCGACCTGGCCTGCGGACACCAAAGAGGGCTGGTGGCGCTATCGTCTGAAAGGCTCTTCGCTGCTGGGCCACGATCCCGCCGAACCGTTAAAGCAGCCCGTTGATGCCGCGCAGGTAAGCGCCTTCTACCAGAAGTGGTACACCCCGGATGCCATGACGCTGATTGTCGTGGGCAACGTGGATAGCCGCGCGGTGATAGAGCAGATCAACAAAGCCTTTGGCGATTTGAAAGGCAAGCGCGAAACGCCGGCCCCGGTTCCGACGCTCTCCCCCCTGCGCCCTGAACCCGTCAGCATCATGACCGATACCGTGCGCCAGGATCGTCTCTCAATGATGTGGGACACCGCCTGGCAGCCTATCCGTGAATCCGCCGCGCTGCTGCGCTACTGGCGTGCAGACCTGGCGCGTGAAGCGCTGTTCTGGCACGTTCAGCAAACGCTCAGTAAGAATAACGTGAAGAATATCGGCCTGGGCTTCGACTGCCGCGTGCTGTTCCAGCGCGCGCAGTGTGCCATTAACGTTGAATCGCCAGCCGACAAGCTGAACGCGAACCTGGGCGTGGTGGCAAAAGAGCTGGCGAAAGTGCGCAAAGAGGGCCTCTCTGAAGAGGAGTTCAACGCCCTGGTCGCGCAGAAGTCGCTTGAGCTGCAGAAGCTGTTTGCGACCTATGCCCGCGCCGATACCGATATCCTGATCAGCCAGCGTATTCGTTCCCTGCAAAACCAGGTGGTCGACATCGCGCCGGAGCAGTATCAGAAGCTGCGCCAGGATTTCCTCAGCGGCCTGACCGTCGAAATGCTGAATCAGGACCTGCGCCAGCAGCTGTCCCAGGATATGGCGCTGATCCTGCTGCAGCCGAAAGGCGAGCCGGAATACGACATGAAAGAGCTGCAGGCAACCTGGGATGGGATTATGACGCCGGCCGCGCAGGCCGCACAGCCTGCGGCGGCGGATGATTTACACCAGGACGCAACGGATATTCCGCAGCAGTAATGTTTTGAATCCCCTCACCCCTCACCCTAACCCTCTCCCCAAAGGGGAGAGGGGACGTAACGACCCCGTAGGGACGTTAAGGTGAAAGCCGGTTAATCAGGCATCGCCTCACGCGGGATAATCGCTCCGCGGTACTGGATCACGGTGCTGGCCGTCAGATGCCCGCGCTGCGCCGCCGCTTCCGGCGTTCCTCCCGTCAGGCGTACCGCCAGATAACCCGCGCTGAAGGAATCCCCGGCCGCCGTGGTGTCGATGACTTTTTCTTTGGCTAATTTCACCGCCGGAACTTCAATCACCGCTTCGCCCGCAGTGGCGACCAGGCACGAGTCCGCGCCGCGCTTAATCACGACTTCACTCACGCCAGCGGCCTGAGTGCGGGCGATAACCTCATCAACCGGCTTCTCGCCCCACAGGGCATCTTCGTCGTCGAGCGTTAAGAACGCGATATCGGTACAGTGCAGCATCTGCTGATAAACCTGCTGCGTCTCTTCCCGGCTGGCCCACAGGCGCGGGCGATAGTTATTATCGAAAATCACCTTACCGCCGTTGGCGCGGCATTCACGCAGCAGGGACAGCAGCTTCTCGCGGCTTTCCGGGCTGAGGATCGCCAGGCTGATGCCGCTGAGATAGAGGTAGTCAAAGGTGGCCAGCTCTTCGCAGATGGCAGGCGCGGCGTCGCTTTCCAGCCAGAATTTGGCGGCAGCTTCGTTACGCCAGTAGTAGAAGGTGCGCTCGCCGGTGCTGTCGGTTTCGATGTAGTACAGGCCCGGCAGGCGGTTTTCCATCCGCTGGATAAGGGAGGTGTGAACATTCTCGCTCTGCCAGGACTCCAGCATCTGCTCGCTAAAACTGTCTGTTCCAAGCGCGGTCACGTAGCTCACGCTCAGGGCGTCAGGGGCGACCTGACGGGCAATATAAACGGATGTGTTCAATGTATCGCCACCAAAACCGCGGCTGACTTCCGCGCCTTTCTGGGACAGCTCAATCATGCATTCGCCAATCACGGCAATTTTTTTGGACATAGTCGTGAACCTGAACAGAGTAAATAAAAAGTAGTGTGCGCTGTGTGGATTATGCGGTCAATCATATTAAAACGACGTTCCAATATTTTTTTTGAGCCAGCGCGTGTTCCGGCAAATTTCTGTCATCTTAATTTCATTTTCCCGGCCAATTGAACATAAAGTTCTCAATTAGCGCGCCGATAACCCAGTGACGAGTCCAGAAAGGTCATTCCATAAAACAGGACATCTGAAATGAAGTCAGAGCAGGTCATCCAGCGGCTAAGCACTACGCCTGAGGCAAGTATTGAGAACTTGCAGGAGCATCGCTACTGGCTGCAGTGTGAGCGCGCATACACCTATCAACCGATCTATCGCACCGATGGCCGGCTGATGGCGATTGAGATTTTAACGGTCGTCACGCACCCTTCGGATCCCTCCCGGCGCATTGCGCCCGACCGCTATTTTGCGGAAGTGGCGGTTCGTCACCGTATCGATGTGCTTGAAGAGCAGCTGCAGATGCTGGCCACCAGGCGGGAATTCTTTGAGCAGTGCGGTATTCTGGCGTCGGTAAACGTGGATGGCCCGACTCTGCTGGCCTTGCGACAGAACGCGAAGCTGCAGGCGCTGATTGCCACCCTGCCGTGGATGCGCTTCGAGCTGGTGGAGCACGTCCGCCTGCCGCAGGACTCCTCTTTTGCGTCGATGTGTGAATTTGGCCCGCTGTGGCTGGACGACTTCGGCACCGGCATGGCGAACTTCTCCGCGCTGAGTGAAGTCCGTTATGACTACATCAAAGTGGCGCGCGATCTGTTTATCATGCTGCGCCAGACCCCGGAAGGACGAAACCTCTTTACGCTGCTGCTGCAGCTGATGAACCGCTACTGCCAGGGGGTGATTGTCGAAGGCGTTGAAACGCTGGAAGAGTGGCGCGATGTGCAAAACTCGCCCGCCGCCGCCGCGCAGGGCTATTTCCTCTCTCGCCCGGTGCCAATGGAAACCCTCGAAACCGTGATAACGACCCTCTGAACTGCCCGCTTCCCTTTGTCTGGACTATAGTTTTATAGGCAAGGTCATCAGGAAAGGGGACAAAAATGACTAAAACAACCAGGGTTATCTCCTGGACAGCAGGGATATTCTTGTTGCTGATCGTGGTCGCTATCATCATTATCGCTACGTTTGACTGGAACCGTCTTAAGCCGACCATCAACCAGAAAGTCTCAACCGAGCTTAACCGACCCTTCGCGATCCGCGGCGATTTGGGCGTGGTGTGGGAGCGCCAGAAAGAGGAGACCGGCTGGCGAAGCTGGATCCCCTGGCCGCACGTTCATGCCGATGACATTATTCTCGGCAACCCGCCGGATATCCCTGACGTCACGATGGTTCACCTGCCGCGCGTGGAAGCCACGCTCGCACCGCTCGCGCTGTTGACCAAAACGGTCTATCTGCCGTGGATCAAACTCCAGCAGCCGGATGCGCGCCTCATCCGCCTCTCAGAAAAAAACAATAACTGGACGTTTAACCTCGCCAGCGATGGCGACAAAGATCCCAACGCGCAGCCCTCATCGTGGTCTTTCCGCCTCGACAATATCCTGTTCGATCGCGGGCGGATCGCGATTGACGACAAGGTGAGCAAAGCCGACGTGGAGATCCTGGTCGATCCGCTTGGCAAGCCGCTGCCGTTCAGCGAAGTGACCGGCAGTAAGGCGAAGGGAGATAAGGCCAGCGTAGGCGATTACGTGTTCGGCCTGACGGCAAAAGGGCGCTACAACGGCCAGCCGCTGACCGGTAAGGGTAAAATTGGCGGCATGCTGGCGCTCAGAAGCGAAGGCACGCCGTTCCCGGTACAGGCGGATTTCCGCTCTGGCAACACCCGCGTGGCGTTCGTGGGGACGGTGAACGACCCGATGAACATGGGCGGCGTCGATCTGCAGCTGAAATTTGCGGGCGACTCGCTGGGCGAGCTGTATGAGCTGACCGGCGTGCTGCTGCCGGATACGCCGCCGTTTGAAACGGACGGGCGCCTGGTGGCGAAAATCGACACGGAAAAATCGTCGGTCTTTAACTACCGCGGGTTCAATGGCCGCATCGGCGACAGCGATATTCACGGCTCCCTCACCTACACCACCGGCAAACCGCGCCCGAAACTGGAGGGCGACGTGGAGTCTCGCCAGCTGCGCCTTGCCGACCTGGGCCCGCTGATCGGCGTGGATTCCGGGAAAGGGACAAAGTCAAAAGAGGTGAAAAAGGACGTCCAGCCAGCGGGCAAAGTCCTGCCGTACGATCGTTTTGAAACCGACAAGTGGGACGTGATGGATGCGGACGTTCGCTTTAAGGGCCGCAAGATTGAGCACGGCAGCACGCTGCCCATCAGCGACCTTTCTACGCACATCATTCTCAAAAACGCCGACCTGCGCCTGCAGCCGCTGAAGTTTGGCATGGCGGGCGGGACGATCTCGTCGAATATTCATCTCGAAGGCGATAAAAAGCCGATGCAGGGGCGCGCGGAGATTCAGGCGCGCAGGTTAAAGCTGAAAGAGCTTATGCCCAACGTTGAGCTGATGCAGAAAACCCTGGGTGAAATGAACGGTGATGCCGACATTCGCGGAACGGGTAACTCCGTGGCGGCGCTGCTGGGCAGCGGCAACGGTAACCTGAAGCTGCTGATGAACGACGGGCTAATCAGCCGAAACCTGATGGAGATCCTGGGGCTTAACGTGGGTAACTTTATCATCGGGCAGATCTTCGGTGATGACGAAGTTCGCGTTAACTGCGCGGCGGCGAACGTGGATCTGGTGAACGGCGTGGCGCGTCCACAGATTTTCGCCTTTGATACGGAAAACTCGGTCATCAACGTGACCGGCACCGCCAGCATGGCCTCCGAACAGCTTGATTTGACTATCGATCCGGAGAGCAAGGGGATTCGAATTATCACCCTGCGCTCACCGCTCTACGTGCGCGGCAGCTTCAAGGATCCGCAGGCGGGCGTAAAAGCCGGGCCGCTGATTGCGCGCGGCGCAGTCGCCGCCGCCCTCGCCACGCTGGTCACGCCAGCCGCCGCGCTGCTGGCGCTGATCTCGCCGTCAGAGGGTGATGCCAATCAGTGCCGGAACATTCTGGCGCAGATGAAGAAGTAAGGTGCGGTCTGTTTTTGCCTTTCTCCCTCTCCCTGTGGGAGAGGGCCGGGGTGAGGGCATCAGGCCGCAGTAAATTACAGCGCCTGGTGTTTAGTCTCGTGCGTCAGCAGCAGCGCAATCAGCGTCAGCGCCGCCATCGCCGCCAGGTAGACGCCAACATAAAACAGGCCGTAATTGGCCTGCAGCCAGGTGGCGATGTACGGTGCAACGGAGGCGCCGAGGATGGACGACACGTTATAGGAGAAAGACGCGCCGGTATATCGCACTTCGGTCGGGAACAGCTCCGGCAGCAGCGCGCCCATCGGGCCAAAGGTTAACCCCATCAGGCTCAGGCCAATCAGCAGATACGCCATCACCAGCGCGGGGCTACCTGAACCCAGCAGCGGCGGGAAGACGAACAGCGCAAACAGAATAATCAGCGAGGTGATAACGATCATGCTGGCGCGGCGGCCAAACTTATCCGCCAGCAGGCCCGCAATCGGCACCATTACGCCGAATCCAATCACCGCCATCATCAGCATCCACAGCACTTCGTTACGCGGCAGGCCCAGCCCGACCGGCGCAGCGGCGGTGCTGAACGTCATCGAGTAGACGGTCATGATATAGAACAGCGTGTAGGTCGCCAGCATGATGAACGTGCCCAGCACGGTCACGCGAACGTGTTTGGTCAGCAGCGTACCCAGCGGCACTTTCACCTGCTTTTTCGCGGCGGCAACTTTGGCAAAAACAGGCGTTTCGTGCAGCGAAACGCGTACGTACAGGCCGATCAGCACCAGCACGGCGGAGAAGATGAACGGAATACGCCATCCCCAGCTCATGAACTGTTCATCCGTCAGCAGCCAGGAGAGCAGCAGGAATGTCCCGTTGGCAAAGAAAAAGCCAATCGGTGCGCCGAGCTGCGGGAATGAGCCGTACAGCGCGCGCTTGCGCGGCGGGGCGTTCTCGGTTGCCAGCAGCGCCGCGCCGCCCCATTCACCGCCCAGACCCAGGCCCTGACCAAAACGCGCAAGCGCCAGCAGGACCGGCGCCAGAATGCCGATAGTCTCATAGGTTGGCAGCAGGCCGATCGCCACGGTTGAAATCCCCATGGTCAGAAGCGAAGCCACCAGCGTTACCTTACGGCCCACGCGGTCGCCAAAGTGACCAAAAACGGCGGAGCCAATCGGGCGCGCAACGAACGCAATCGCGAAGGTGGCCAGCGACTGCAGCGTCGCCGCCGTCGGGTCACCCTGCGGAAAGAAGATATGCGGAAAGACGATTACCGCCGCGGTGGCATAAATGTAAAAGTCGAAGAACTCAATGGCGGTGCCAATCAGCGATGCGACGACAACTTTATTACGTGAGTTTACCGGAACCTGTTCCGTCTCAGAGTCGAGTGTGGTGGCTGTTGCTTGCATAATATTTTCTTATTTTTTGACGAACGAACGGCCATATTAGACATAGCAAAAGCGACATTTCAATCTGTAACAAAACGGCGGACTGGCGATAAAAGCAACAAAAAGCGGATAATTTTCAGGCCAGCTAAAACCCTTCTATGAAATGCTTCACAGTTTTTAAATATCAGAGAATAAAACTGGTTTTTGGTTAAATAAAAGTTACGTACTGGATTTATATTCTGAAATGATGAATCGGGCTGAAATTTCAGCCCGATAAGGAGATTAGCGGTGCGTTTTTCCCGGCATGCGCGGGTCATCTTTATACTCGGCGGTGGCGATCCACGCCGCGCAGAACAACGTCAGGCGGGCGAAGAAGTAGAAGAACGCCATCAGCCCCAGCACGGAGCCAAACGCCGCGCCGGAGGGGGATTTCACCAGGGTCGGCAGGGTATACGTCATCACGATTTTAATCACCTCAAAGCCAATCGCCGCAATCAGCGTTCCGCGGATCAGCGCCTTCTTGCGCGGCCGGTGGCGGGGCAGACGCCAGAAGATCCAGAAGAACAGCAGATAGTTAGCGAAGATGGAGATCGCCAGCCCGATGCCGCGCCAGGCGGGCTTCAGCCAGTCGATGTAGTCCAGATACAGCGCGGAGATAATCATCTGCTGCGCCGACCCGGCGACGGAGGTAATGGAGAGCGTCACGATCAGCGCGACGAGCAGGCCAATCAGCGACACAAAATCGCGGAAATACTTAACCCAAATTTTCTCCTGGTCCTGGGGCGTGCGCTCCCAGACGTCGCGCGACTGGGCGCGGATCGCCTCGCGCAGGTTGCCCATCCAGTTGATGCCGGAGTAGAGCGCTATCAGCAAACCCACAATCCCAACGGTGGTACGCTGCTGCACCGCGGTATTGATGGTGCTTTTAAGCGTGGTGGCGAGCGTCGGGTCGCTGACGTTGGTGAGAATTTTATTGAAGATGTCCTGCAGCAGCGTCGGGTGCGAGGCAAGCACGAAGCCGGCCGCCGCAAATGACACCATCAGGATCGGGATCATCGACAGGAATGAGAAGTAGGTTATGGCCGCGCCAAACTGGTTGCCCATCCGGTCGTTAAAGCGCTCGGTGGCCCGTATCACGTGCGCAATCATCGGGCGGCGCTGAATTTTCTCTGCCGTGCTGGTGACGGTGTTCAGCGCTTTGCTGGCCGTCCCCGGCTCTTTCGGCGCTTCAGGCTCGGTTTCCATCTTTTTGATGGGATCATACTCTAAATTTTGGGTAGGTCGTTGCGGGTTGTTTTCCGGCGTCACGCGCATTTTCCTTTTCGTTGAGCTGGATGTTATTGAATTATAGCCTGCGTTAGTCCACGTAGGCTTTTGCGATCTCGGTAAGCCACTCCATAAAGAGATGTACCCGCCGGGAGAGGTTGCGGCGGTGGGGGTAAATCAGGGAGACCGGCATAGGCTCTGCACGATACTGCGGAAGAATTTCAGTCAGCTTTTTCGTGCGCAGCGAATCGCGCACGCCTACCCGTGGCACCTGAATAATGCCTAATCCTGCCATGCAGGCGGCGTGATAGGTCTCCGTGCTGTTGACCGTTAAGACGCCGCCGGTCTTCACCCACTCCGTCGTGCTCCCGGTGTAGTACTCAAACCCCTGCGGGCGTGCTCCCAGGCTGGCGGCGTAGTGAATCACGGCGTGAGACGCCAAATCCTCCAGCGTTTCCGGATAACCAAACCGCGCCAGGTAGTCCGGGCTGGCGCAGTTGATAACCGACAGTTTGCCGAGCGGCCGTGCGATAAGCCCGGAGTCCTTCAGCGCGCCGACGCGCACCACGCAGTCAAACCCTTCGCGGATCACATCCACCAGGCGATCGCTGCTGCTCAGCTCCAGCTCAATGCCGGGATACTGCTGCAAAAAGGCGGGCAGTTTTGGGATGACGACATTTCGCGCAACGCCGACGGGCATATCAACGCGCAGCCGACCGCTGATGCTGGAGGGATCGTGCTGAAACATTCCGTCCAGTTCATCGAGGTTGGTCAGCAGATCTTTTGCCCGTTCGTAATAGACCATTCCATCCTGCGTCAGGCTGACGCGCCGCGTGGTTCGGTGCAGCAGCCGGGTGCCCAGCTGGTTTTCCAGCGCCTGGATCTGCCGCGACACGCTGCCTTTTGGCAGGCTCAGCGTGTCGGCCGCGCGGGAAAAACTCTCCAGTTCAGCGACGCGCAGGAAAAGCTGCATTGCGTGAATTTTATCCATAGACGTGGCTCATTGTTGTTTTGGATGAAACAGTGAAGCGTTATCTGGCGTATTTATTGATTTTCTATCACCTAATAAGCTTTTTCTCAACATCCATAACAGCCGAAACGAGGTTTCTTATGACGGAACGTATTGCATTGGTGACGGGCGGTAGCCGCGGCCTGGGTAAAAACGCGGTTTTGAAGCTGGCAGCCGCAGGTACGGGAATTATCCTGACCTATAACAGCAGCCAGCAGGAGGCGCTGGACGTTGTGCGCGAAATTGAAGCGAAAGGGGTCAAAGCGGCGGCATTACAGCTTAACGTCGGCGATATCACCCAGTTTGAGCGTTTCGCTGAAAACGTGCAGGAGACGCTGAGAACGCTCTGGCAGCGTGACGCCTTCGACTATTTATTGAACAACGCCGGAACGGGTTTATACGCGCCGTTTACCGAGACGACGGAAGCGCAGTTTGATGACGCGATGAACATCCACTTCAAGGGACCGTTCTTCCTGACGCAACGCCTGCTGGCGTTAATGAACGACGGCGGGCGGATCCTGAACGTCTCCAGCGGTCTGGCCCGTTTTACGCAGCCGGGATCCGGAACCTACGCGGCGATGAAAGGGGCGATGGAAGTCCTGACGCGGTATCAGGCGAAGGAGCTGGGCGCGCGCGGCATTTCCGTCAATATCATCGCGCCGGGGGCGATTGAAACCGATTTTGGCGGCGGGCGGGTGCGCGACAACGCCGAGCTTAATGAGGCGCTGGCGTCGCAAACCGCGCTGGGGCGGGTGGGCCTGCCGGATGATATTGGTGATGCCGTTGCGGCCCTGCTCAGTGACAAACTCGCCTGGATGACGGCACAGCGCATAGAGGTTTCAGGCGGTATGTTCCTGTAATCCACACGGCCTGCGCAACGATCGGCCGCTTCCCCGCAGGCCGCGTGGAAGCGGCGCTTACGATAAACCGTCGCCAAAAAAGTCCTGCTTTAATAAGCCAAACAGCCAGTCGTTCTGCCAGCGCCCCGCAAGGAAATAACTCTCCCGCAGTTCGCCTTCCAGCTGAAAACCGGCCTTCTCCAGCAGGCGTTTTGAGGCAATATTCCCCGCCGTGACGGTGGCGGTCAGCCTGCGGATGTTGCCCTGCGTAAACGCGAATTCACACAGCGCCCGCAGCGACTCATAGCCGTACCCTTTTCCCTGCGCTGCGGGCGCAAACAGAAAGCCCACTTCGGCACAATCCACCTCCCGATGGATATAACCCGTGACGCCGAGCGGCGCCTGCGTGGACGTTTCACGTACGACCAGGCAAAGCCAGTGGTCGCTGCCCGGCGTCCAGAGCGGCAGGCGGGAATCAAAGGCCTCCCGGATAGCCGCAGCGGGGCGGTCCTGCGCGACAAAGCGCATAACGTCAGGATCTTGCTGCAGCGCCAGAAAAAATGGCCAGTCCTGCGCCCGCAGCGGCGAGCAGGTGAGACGTTCGGTAGTCAGGGCAGGCATTCAGATTCTCCTGAGACATTTTGAATGATTATAAGGTTGTCACTTTATTTCAACAGAAACTCAGGTATGTTTAACACCGTATAAATAAAAAGAAAAATGGCCGCAGCGTGCCAGGCCCGGATGTTTTCGTTGTCTCTGAAGGAAAACAATGACTCTCAGCACATCACACCCTATCCGCGAACAGTTTGAACGCTGTCTGGCGGTGATACGGCAGGCCTCTGTCGAAATCCTGCTTCTCCTGAATGTACATGTTTCTGAAGGAAAAGATCCGCGCTGGTTCCTGGAACAGCTGGACATGGCCCGTTCAGGCATGGGCGGATGGGGAGCGGTGGCGAAGCAGCTCAACCTGAATGATGCTGAAATGTCGGAATTTACGCTGCAGCTGCGCCTGTTACAGCAGCGGGTGCCGCAATATGAAAGCGGGCAGGAGGTCACTGAAAATCAGCGCATTGTGGCGGTGCGTTTTGTGACCGCGCTGGAGCACCTTCGCCTGCAGCAGCCTCTCCTGACCTACAGCACCGATATTGCGTCCGGCAGCGATGCACAGCAGCAGCAGGCGCACAAACAGGTTCGAGCAATTGAGCTGATGATTAAAGGGCTGATCCAGCAGGCATGGCCCGATCAGGTGCGGCTGAATAACCATCTCAAGACCTTGTTTAACGCCGATCGCGTGCGCCGCTGGTTAAAGCTTGGCGACATCAGTGACGTATTGAGCGGAATGATGTTCAGCGAGCTGGCCCAGCTGCTGGTGGATAAAAAAGAATTTAGCCGCTACTACTCGTCGCTGTTTAACGACCCCACGATGCTGACGCTGCTGGTAGAGCCGCGTAAAACCCTGCAAACCTTCCTGGACGACATCCGGCTAATTCGTAACTGCATCACCGTGCAGCAGGCGCTAAGCCCGGCGCAGCTCATCCTGCTGGACAGCTATTATGCGCAGATCGCCCAGCCCGTTCAGCGCGCGTTTGAAGAGGGGCGGACGCGCATCAACCCGGCAGGGCTGTTGTCCGTCGACGCTGGCGAGCTGCACGACTTTTGGGAAAAGGCGCAGAAAAAAGACCGGGTGACCGGCGGGGACCTGTTTGAGGTGCGCGACACCATTGAAAAACCGACGCAGCGCGCGCCGCGAACGCCGGAGCAGCGGGAGCAGATCATCTCCGGGGTGCTGTGGGGCGCCGTGGGCGTGATGGTGATCGCGATCGTGATAGGGGGATTCTGGCTGGTGACCAGCGGAAAACCTCAGCCTGCCGCCGTGAATGCGGCAGAAACGGCTCCGCCGCAGGAGATGCGCGAAACGCCTTCCTCACGAGAAACGCTGACGCGCGCGGGGGTAACCTGGGATGAGAATAACTTCCGCTCCGCCATCAACCGCAATGATACGCGCGTGGTACTGCTTTTTTTACAGGGCGGCATGGACTGGAGGGTTTCCTGGACGGAAGAGGCGCTGTCAGCAGGCCATGACGACGTGCTTGAGCTGATGCTGCGCTACAGGAACAACATGACGGAAGAGAAGCCGTGCCGCCGCTTTATCAATACGCTCAGCCACGCGATGGCGAGCGGCGGGTCCCTGACGTCGATGCGTAAACAGTATCTGAAAGCGTTCTGCACCGTACCGGCGTCGTGAAACGCCAGCAGCACGACGCCGAGATGGCAGCGCGCCGGGCCAAATCGCAGCCGGATGCGACCACGAAAAAATGGCAGTCCATTCAGACTGCCATTTATGAGGTGATTCGCTAATTTTTCTGCCCCTCACCCTAACCCTCTCCCCGGAGGGGAGAGGGGATAGAGCGGTGCGCTTTTTTTTCCCTCTCCCCTTTGGGGAGAGGGCCAGGGTGAGGGGGCAGACCGCACTAACCTCAAGGCTCCCCATACAGCCCAATCAGCCGCCGTACCACGCCGTTCGTCCAGCCGAAGCCGTCCTGCAGCGGGTACTCGCCCCCGCCACCTTCGCGCGGCGTGCTGCTGGCGATGTGGTACTTCTCAATCAGCTTATGATGCGTCTTGTAGAAGTGGTTTACCGTCTGCAGCCAGCTCCAGGCGATTTCATCCCCCAGCGAGTCGTTACCGTACTGTTTAAACCCCTGGATCGCCATCCACTGCAGCGGTGCCCAGCCGTTGGGTTTATCCCACTGCTCGCCGGTTTCGTATTCGGTCGCGAGGATCCCGCCCGGCGTCAGTAGACGCGCTTTGACGGCATCCGACAGGCGCTCGGCCTGCTCGTGCGTCGCCATCCCGACATACAGCGGCACGATGCCCGCCGCGGAGAACAGCCCCATCTCTTCGCGTCGCCAGTCGTAATCGCGGTAACAGCCGCTCTCGTCGTCCCACAGGTAGCGGTTCACCGCCGCGCGGCGGTCGTTGGCTTTCTGGCGGAACAGCTCGGCGGTCTCTTTATCCCCTTTGGAGGCGGAAATATTGGCAATCGCGCTTTCCAGCTTGAACAGGAAGGCGTTCAAATCGATGGGGATGAACTGCGTTGTCCGGATGCTGGCCAGCCGCGACGGATCCCGCAGCCAGCGGGAGGAGTAATCCCACCCTGAGGCGGCCCCGGCGCGCAGGTCGCGATACACTTCGTTTGGCGGACGGCCGGAATGGCGGGCCGTTTCTACGTCCTCAATCCAGGATTCGTCGCGCGGCGTGTCACGGTCGTCCCAGTAGCGGTTGAGCAGGGAGTCGTCCGGCATGCGCACGGCGCTGCGGTAGGCCTGGTTAAGCAGCAGCGACTCCGCGCCGTCCATCCAGAAGGCGTACTCCATTTTCAGGTGGTCCAGATAGCGCTTCGCGCCGCGCACGCCGTCCTCCTCAAACAGCTCCACCATCAGGGCAAAGACCGGCGGCTGAGAGCGGCTGAGATAATAGGTGCGGTTACCGTTCGGAATATGCCCGTAGCGTTCAATCAGCCAGGCGAAATTATCCGCCATGCATTTCAGCAGGTCGTTGCGCCCGCTCTCCGCCAGCCCCAGCATGGAAAAGTACGAGTCCCAGTAGTAGGTCTCGCTGAACCGTCCGCCGGGAACGATATAGGCCTGCGGCAGCGCCAGCAGTGACGACCACGGTATATGGTCCTGCGGCTCGCGGGTCAGTACCGGCCACAGGTTATCAATGTGCTCTTTCAGCGACAGGCCGGGGTCTGAAACATACTCTTTGCTATAGTCCTCCGGCAGCCAGAAGTGGTTCTCCACAAAGCGCGCCAGGTCAAAATCGCGGTGGCGGCGCACCTTACGGTAGCGGATCAGGATATCCAGCGGATCCATTTTCGGGGCGCAGTCGGGAAACGTTTTGCTGTCCGCAAACAGCCGCGACGACTGCACGTGCTCAAACAGTTCAAGATAGCGGTCTGCGGGCGTCAGGGCGTCCGACGCGGGCAGCCCTTCAATCATTTCCGGTTCCGGCTCCGCCTCGATCATCTCATCCAGTTTTAACTCGCAGGGATCGGTCTCGTAGCGCAGCTCTTCTGCTATCTCGAATTCGATGTTTTCGGCAGCCTGTAGTTTCTGGTTGAACATAATGATAAAGACCTCCGGTTGTGTGTTCTCAAAGACAGGTTTTTCCGGGCGTCTTATAAGCGTAGACATTCGCTTCGGTCGTTGTGGAGGGATATGTGCGGTGGATCACGATTTTCGGAGCATTCGTTTTGCAACGATTTATGTATGTTAACAAAAATGCCCCTCCGGGGAGGGGCATCGGGATTAGCGCATGGTAACAAACTCTTCCGCTGCCGTCGGGTGGATCGCCACGGTGTTGTCGACGTCTTTCCTGGTTGCGCCCATCTTCAGCGCCACCGCAAAGCCCTGCAGGATCTCGTCCATGCCGAAGCCGATGCCGTGGATGCCGACAATCTTCTCGTCCGGCCCTGCGCACACCAGCTTCATGCGGCACGGCTGACGGTGAGAGGTCACGGCGGTGTACATCGCCGTGAACGCCGATTTATACACTTTCACCTGGTCCTCGCCGTACTGCTCGCGCGCCTGCGGCTCGGTTAAGCCGACGGTGCCGATTGGCGGGTGGCTAAAGACCACGGTCGGAATAAGATTGTAATCCAGATGCTCGTCCGGCTTGTTGTTAAACAGGCGCTCGGAGAGACGACGGCCCGCCGCAACGGCAACCGGGGTCAGCTCGACGGCGCCGGTGTTATCGCCTACCGCGTAAATGCCCGGCACACTGGTATTCTGGAACTTATCAACGACGATGTAGCCTTTTTCATCGGTTTTCACGCCCGTTGCCGCCAGGTTGAAGTTGTCGTTGGCTGGTTCGCGACCAATCGCCCAGATCAGGCAATCGACGGTCTGGCTGCGGCCATCTTCCAGCTCCAGGGTCAGGCTGCCGTCCGCGTTTTTCACCACCGCTTTTGGCACGGCGTTGGTGTGCAGAGTTGGGCCTTCGGCGTTCATCACCTCGACCAGCGTCTCGACGATCAGCGGGTCAAAGCTGCGCAGCGGCGCATGTTTACGCACGAACAGGTGCGCCTGCGCGCCCAGGCCGTTAATCACGCCGGCCAGTTCTACCGCAATGTAGCCCGCGCCGACAACCGCCACGCGCTCAGGCAGGGCAGGCAGCTCGAAGAAACCGTCGGAGTCGATGCCGTACTCCACGCCCGGAATGTCCGGGTGGCTCGGACGGCCGCCGGTGGCGATCAGGATATGATCGGCGGTGATCGTCTCACCGTTCACTTCGATCGTTTTCGCATCAACGAAACGGGCGAAGCCGCGGATCACGTCGACGTTATTTTTGCCCAGCACGTTATCGTACGAAGTGTGGATCCGGTCGATGTAGGCGGTACGGCTGGCGATCAGCTTGTCCCAGTCGAAGTGATTGATAGTGGTGTCAAAACCGTAGTCCGGGCCATACAGATGAATAGCCTCACGGATTTGCGCCGCATGCCACATCACTTTTTTCGGTACACAACCCACGTTCACGCAGGTGCCGCCCAGCGCTTTGGCTTCAATCAGCGCACACTTCTGGCCGTACATGGCCGCGCGGTTGATGGAGGCGATGCCGCCGCTGCCGCCGCCGATTGCGATGTAGTCATAATGCTTAGTCATAGCTTTTGTCCTTAATCGTGAATTGCCGCGATTGTATACCCGAAATCATCAGGTTCCACCGATTGCTGAAATAGTTACTCCGGCACGATCCAGCTGACCGTCGCGTGGCCCGTACCGGCTGGCACCAGCGTTTTGTGCAGCCACGGCAGCACGTTGTTCATCTGCGCTTCGAGCTTCCACGGCGGGTTGATCACAATCATGCCGGAAGCGGTCATGCCGCGCTGGTCGCTGTCCGGGCGCACCGCCAGCTCGATTTGCAGAATTTTACGGATGCCGGTCGCTTCCAGTTCTTTGATCATGCGCTTGATTTGCGCGCGCAGCACCACGGGATACCACAGGGCATAGGTGCCGGTGGCAAAGCGCTTGTAGCCTTCGTTGATGCCGGTCACCACCGCCTGATAGTCGGTTTTGATCTCGTACGGCGGGTCAATCAGCACCAGGCCGCGGCGGGAAACCGGCGGCAGCTTCGCTTTCAGCTGCTGATAACCGTCCGCTTTATCGACGCGGGCGCGGCTGTCTTTCTGGAATTCAGAACGCAGCAGCGGGAAGTCGCTCGGGTGCAGTTCGGTCAGCTGCAGGCTGTCCTGCTCGCGCAGCAGCTGGCGGGCAATCAGCGGGGAACCCGGGTAGTAGCGCAGCTGGCCGCTGCGGTTAAAGTGATTCACCACGCCGATGTAGGGCTCAAGCTCAGCAGGCAGATCGTCCTGCTGCCAGATGCGGGCGATGCCCTCAAGATATTCACCGGTACGCTCGGCGTGCTCGCCGCTCAGCTGATAACGGCCCGCGCCCGCGTGGGTGTCCAGGTAGAGAAACGGCTTATCTTTCTCTTTGAGCGCTTCGATGATCAGGCTCTGAACGGTGTGTTTAAGGACGTCGGCGTGGTTGCCAGCGTGGAAGCTGTGGCGATAACTGAGCATGGATGAATGTGTTCCAGGTAGTAAACGTAGGCCCGAAAGCTGCGCGCCAGCGGGCAAAAATAGAGCGTATCGCCACAGTATACAGAAAAGTTTCCACGGCCGCGAAAGCGCAACGTCCGGCATTGAAATCCTCTACACTTAACCCCATTACAGAAAACAATATGCACAGCGCCGGATGCGCGCTTCATTCATCTTATTCAACAGGACAGCGCTTATGACCAATCCATTACTGACGCCTTTTTCGTTGCCGCCGTTTTCTAAAATCCTCCCCGAGCATGTCGTTCCAGCCGTGACCCAGTCGCTGGACAACTGTCGCGCGGCGGTAGAAAGCGTGGTGGAGCAGGGCGCGCCGTACACGTGGGAAAACCTGTGTCAGCCGCTGGCCGAAGTGGACGACGTGCTGGGGCGCATTTTCTCCCCGGTCAGCCACCTGAACTCGGTGAAAAACAGCCCGGAGCTGCGCGAAGCCTATGAACAAACCCTGCCGCTGCTCTCTGAGTACAGCACCTGGGTGGGCCAGCACGAAGGGCTGTACAAAGCCTACCGCGACCTGCGCGACGGCGACCATTACGCCTCGCTCAACACCGCACAGAAAAAGTCGGTTGATAACGCCCTGCGTGATTTTGAGCTGTCCGGGATTGGTCTGCCAAAAGAGAAGCAGACCCGCTACGGCGAAATCGCGGCGCGCCTGTCCGAGCTTGGCAACCAGTACAGCAACAACGTGCTCGACGCCACCATGGGCTGGACGAAGCTGATTACCGACGAAGCCGAGCTTGCCGGGATGCCGGAAAGCGCGCTGGCGGCGGCAAAAGCTCAGGCCGAAGCGAAAGAGCAAGAGGGCTACCTGTTAACCCTGGATATCCCAAGCTACCTGCCGGTGATGACCTACTGCGACAACCAGGCCCTGCGCGAAGAGATGTACCGCGCCTACAGCACCCGCGCCTCCGACCAGGGGCCGAATGCCGGTAAGTGGGACAACAGCCCGGTAATGGCGGAGATCCTCGCCCTGCGCCACGAGCTGGCGCAGCTGCTGGGCTTTGAAAACTACGCCGACAAAT
>CAMKZP010000005.1 GCA_946477805.1 uncultured Enterobacter sp. | reverse complement strand
GTGCCGGAGCAGACTGCTGCTGCGGACGAGACTGCGCCCCGCCGCTGAACTGGTTGCCGCCCTGCGGCTGCTGAGGCTGACCCCAACCGCCCTGCTGCTGGCCCTGGCCGCCGCCTGCCGGTGCGCCACCGCCCTGACGGCCACCCAGCATCTGCATGGTGCCGCCTACGTTCACCACCACTTCCGTGGTGTATTTCTCAGCGCCGGACTGATCGGTCCATTTGCGGGTACGCAGCTGGCCTTCGATATAAACCTGAGAACCTTTGCGCAGATACTCACCGGCCACCTCGGCCAGTTTGCCAAACAGCACAACGCGGTGCCATTCGGTCTGCTCTTTCATCTCACCGGTCGCTTTATCACGCCAGGATTCGGAAGTAGCCAGCGTAATGTTGGCAACTGCGCCACCACTCGGCATGTAGCGTACTTCCGGGTCCTGGCCCAGATTACCGACGAGAATCACCTTGTTTACGCCTCTGCTGGCCATGTTCGTGTCTCCTGAATACGTTTCTTAATAGTGTAAACGCGCGAGTGTACCATTTCCACGCGCCAATTTGCATAGTTGCGTAGTCGGTTCAGAAATCTCGCGCCAACTCGACATTGTTACACAGCTAATCGGAAATTGCATTCCAATACTGTATATTCAAACAGGTCAAATTGTGTCATAATTAGCCGTTTCAGACAGCCGTTTGTCCTTCAAACAAACCAGGCAATCCGTGTTCCAACCGGGAAAGGTGAATGGATAAGATCGAAGTTCGGGGCGCCCGCACCCACAATCTCAAGAATATCAACCTCATAATCCCTCGCGACAAGCTCATTGTCGTGACCGGGCTTTCGGGGTCTGGCAAATCTTCACTGGCATTCGACACCTTATATGCCGAAGGGCAACGTCGTTACGTTGAATCGCTCTCTGCGTACGCGCGTCAGTTCCTGTCGCTGATGGAAAAACCGGACGTCGACCATATTGAAGGGTTATCCCCTGCTATTTCTATTGAGCAGAAGTCGACCTCGCATAACCCGCGTTCAACGGTCGGTACGATTACCGAAATTCACGACTACCTGCGTCTGCTCTATGCGCGCGTCGGTGAGCCGCGCTGCCCGGATCATGACGTCCCGCTGGCGGCGCAGACCGTCAGCCAGATGGTGGATAACGTGCTGTCGCAGCCGGAAGGTAAACGCCTGATGCTGCTTGCGCCAATCATCAAAGAGCGCAAGGGCGAGCACACCAAAACGCTGGAAAACCTGGCAAGCCAGGGCTATATCCGCGCCCGTATCGACGGCGAGGTGTGTGACCTCTCAGATCCGCCAAAGCTGGAGCTGCAGAAGAAGCACACCATCGAGGTGGTGATTGACCGTTTCAAAGTCCGTGACGACCTGGCGACGCGCCTCGCGGAATCCTTCGAAACCGCGCTGGAGCTCTCTGGCGGCACGGCCGTGGTCTCTGATATGGATGACCCAAAAGCGGAAGAGCTGCTGTTCTCCGCCAATTTCGCCTGCCCGATCTGCGGCTACAGCATGCGCGAGCTGGAACCGCGCCTGTTCTCATTCAACAACCCGGCGGGCGCCTGCCCGACGTGTGACGGCCTGGGCGTTCAGCAGTATTTCGATCCGGACCGCGTGATCCAGAACCCAGAGCTGTCGCTGGCGGGCGGTGCCATCCGCGGCTGGGACAAGCGTAACTTCTACTACTTCCAGATGCTGAAGTCGCTGGCGGAGCACTATAAGTTCGACGTTGAAGCCCCGTGGGCCAGCCTGAGCGCGAACGTGCATAAAGTGATCCTGTTCGGTTCCGGCAAAGAGAACATCGAGTTCAAATACATGAACGATCGCGGCGATACCTCCGTGCGTCGCCACCCGTTTGAAGGGGTGCTGCACAACATGGAGCGCCGCTACAAAGAGACCGAGTCCAGCGCGGTGCGCGAGGAGCTGGCGAAATTCATCAGCAACCGTTCCTGCGCCACCTGCGAAGGCACGCGTCTGCGTCGCGAGGCGCGTCATGTGTTCGTCGAAAATACCGCCCTGCCGACCATCTCAGACATGAGCATCGGCCATGCGATGGACTTCTTCAACAACCTGAAGCTCTCCGGCCAGCGGGCGAAAATCGCGGAAAAGGTGCTGAAAGAGATCGGCGATCGTCTCAAGTTCCTGGTGAACGTCGGCCTGAACTACCTGACGCTTTCCCGCTCGGCAGAAACGCTCTCCGGCGGCGAAGCCCAGCGTATCCGCCTGGCGAGCCAGATTGGTGCCGGTCTGGTGGGCGTGATGTACGTGCTTGATGAGCCGTCCATCGGCCTGCACCAGCGCGACAACGAACGCCTGCTCGGAACGCTGGTTCACCTGCGAAACCTCGGCAACACGGTAATCGTGGTTGAGCACGACGAAGACGCGATCCGCGCCGCTGACTACGTTATCGATATCGGGCCGGGCGCGGGCGTGCACGGCGGCCAGGTGGTGGCAGAAGGTACGCTGAAAGACATTATGGCAGTACCTGAATCGCTGACCGGCCAGTTCATGAGCGGCAAACGCAAAATTGAAGTGCCGAAGCAGCGCGTGGCGGCGAACCCGGAAAAAGTGCTGAAGCTGACCGGCGCGCGCGGCAACAACCTGAAAGACGTGACGCTGACCCTGCCGGTCGGGCTGTTCACCTGCATTACCGGCGTGTCCGGTTCCGGTAAATCCACGCTTATCAACGACACGCTGTTCCCGATCGCGCAGACGGCGCTGAACGGCGCAACGCTGGCGGAGCCGGCACCGTACCGCGACATCCAGGGCCTGGAGCATTTCGATAAGGTTATCGACATCGACCAGAGCCCGATCGGGCGCACGCCGCGCTCCAACCCGGCGACCTATACCGGCGTCTTTACGCCCGTACGTGAACTTTTTGCTGGCGTACCGGAATCACGTTCGCGCGGATATACGCCAGGCCGTTTCAGCTTTAACGTTCGCGGCGGCCGCTGTGAGGCCTGTCAGGGCGATGGCGTGATCAAGGTTGAGATGCACTTCCTGCCGGATATTTACGTGCCGTGCGACCAGTGCAAAGGCAAGCGCTATAACCGCGAAACGCTGGAGATTAAGTACAAAGGCAAGACGATCCACGAAGTGCTGGATATGACCATCGAAGAGGCGCGCGAGTTCTTTGACGCCGTCCCTGCGCTGGCGCGTAAGCTGCAGACGCTGATGGACGTAGGCCTGACCTACATTCGTCTGGGGCAGTCGGCCACCACGCTGTCCGGCGGCGAAGCCCAGCGCGTGAAGCTGGCGCGCGAGCTGTCAAAACGCGGCACCGGCCAGACGCTGTACATTCTGGACGAGCCGACCACCGGCCTGCACTTTGCGGATATCCAGCAGCTGCTGGAGGTACTGCACCAGCTGCGCGATCAGGGCAATACCATTGTGGTGATTGAACACAACCTGGACGTGATTAAAACCGCGGACTGGATTGTCGATCTCGGACCGGAAGGCGGCAGCGGCGGCGGTGAAATCCTCGTCTCCGGTACGCCAGAGACCGTTGCAGAGTGCGAAGCCTCGCACACCGCGCGCTTCCTTAAACCGTTGCTGTAATCGTCACACGGAGAGCTGCTGTCGGGTCGTTTCCGGCAGCAGCTCAACCGCCTGCTGATATGACGCATCCACCAGATAATAGATTTGCGACCCAGGAATAGACCCGTCCAGGTAGACCGTACTCCAGTGTGCTTTGTTCAGGTGCTTGCTGGGCCGCACGTCATCATGCTGCTGACGTAACAGATCGGCCAGTTCCGGGCTGGTTTTCAGCGATGCCGCAGGACGGCCCTCCACCTCTTTCACCATCGCGAACAATACATCACCGACCTTAATCTGCGTGGCTTTCCAGTCGCTGTGAACGCTCTGCTCCGCGCCGGGCTTGCTCATGCAGTACTGAAGTATCTCCGAAATTGTCATCTTTGCTCCCCTGAAAATAGGTTGAACGCGAACTGAGTGCCTGCCTCTTTTAAGTGTGCAGCAAGACGACGAAAGGTAAACCCGGCAGGATTGATTTGTTCAAAAAATCAGCATACCTCAGTATTCAGAATTCACAATCACCTCTTCACCAAACTTCCCGGCCATCGGCAGCGGCCGGTAGGTCGAGTTAGAGGCGCGTAATACTCGGATCCCCCGGGCGCCCACGTCGTGCGCGGCGGTGATATCGTTATCTGAATCGCCGTAGAACACCTTGATGTTTTTCTGTTCCAGCCACTGGGTTTTGGTGTTTTGCCCCTCTTTGTCACCCGCAAAAATCACCGGGTTCATGCTGGCGGCCGGGATCAGAAAATCGTCCTGCAGGGTTTTAGATACGGTTTCGGTTTTGGTCTGGCTGCGGCCGGTGACGAAATAAATGCTGTCCCCGCGCTTCACGTGCATAGCGATCAGCGCGCGAGCCACCTCTTTCGGGATGCTGAACTCGTCCCAGCCGTTGTTCATCTTTTCCCAGAATGCCGGGTTCTTGAGATAGTCTTCGCTGTCCGGTGACCAGGTTTGCTTGCCGCGCCAGAAGCCCGGGCTTGAGAACAGCACGGTATCGTCAATGTCGAAGCCGACGGCCATTGGCGGGCGGCCCGCGAGGCTGTTTTCGATTTGTGCCACTGAGACCCAGTGAATGGGCGCCTGCTCGGCAAGAATGGCGGCGGTGGTACCGGTGTAAAGCGGCGTTGGAGCGGAAGCCCGCGCCACGACTGCACTATTAAGCGAGAACAATAAGCAGGCGGCGCTGAGCGCCAGTGTGATCTTGCGCATATTTTCCCCTGAATATTCAGTTTGTTATCGTTTTATTTTGAGCGAATGGTCAAAAAACTATCCGACCATAACCCCAGCGGGAGGTGAAGGGAAGGAGTTTTTGCTTATGAATCTGAATAAAAAGAAGAAGATCACAAAGTATCGGGCGACATTCTTGTGCGGCCTGATGCCACACCCCAACCCTCTCCCACGGGAAGAGGGAGGGTAAGTGGGTACTTACATCACCGCGGCAAATGCCTGCGCCACGCGCTGGACGTTATTCGCGTTCAGACCCGCCACGCACATACGGCCGCTGGCAATCAGATAGACGCCAAACTCGTCGCGCAGGCGATCGACCTGCGCAGCGCTCAGGCCGGTGTAGCTGAACATTCCGCGCTGCCTGAGCAGGTAGTCGAAGTTATGTCCCGGAACCGCCTCTTTCAGCACGTTCACCAGCTCCTGACGCATCGACAGAATGCGCTTTCGCATCGCCTCCACTTCGGCAAGCCAGGTCGCTTTCAGCTGCTCGTCACCCAGTACCGTGGCGACGACCTGCGCGCCAAACGCCGGCGGGCTGGAGTAGATGCGGCGCACCGTCGCTTTCAGCTGGCCCAGCACGCGGCCCGCCGCGTCGGCATCGTCACACACCACGGACAGGCCGCCAACGCGCTCGCCGTACAGGGAGAAAATTTTAGAGAAGGAGTTGCTGACCAGAGCCGGCAGGCCTGCGCTGGCTATCGCGCGGATGGCGTAGGCATCCTCTTCCATTCCCGCGCCAAAGCCCTGATAGGCGATGTCGAGGAACGGGATGAGATGACGCGCCTTCAGCACCTCAATCACGGCATCCCACTGGCCGTTCGTGAGATCGGCACCGGTCGGGTTATGGCAGCACGGATGCAGCAGAACGATGCTGCGCTCCGGCAGGGTGTTCAGTTTTTCCAGCAGCGCATCCACGCGCACGCCGTTGGTTTCGCTATCGAACCACGGATAGGTCGCAACCTTAAAGCCCGCGCCCTCGAAGATCGCCACGTGGTTTTCCCACGTCGGGTCGCTGACCCACACGCCGGAATCCGGGAAATATTTTTTCAGGAAGTCTGCGCCCACTTTCAGCGCCCCCGAACCGCCCAGCGTCTGGATGGTCGCCACGCGCTTTTGCGCGAGCACCGCGTGATCGGCCCCGAACAGCAGCGGCGCGATGGTATTGCGGTAGGCATTCAGCCCTTCCATCGGCAGATAAAGTGAAGCGCCGTGCGGGGTCTCGTTGAGACGTGCTTCAGCCTCGGCGACGGCCTTCAGCTGAGGAATGATGCCGTCCTCGTTGTAGTACAGGCCAATGCTGAGGTTCACTTTGTCGCTGCGAGGATCTTCTTTGAAACGCTCCATTAAGGAGAGAATGGGGTCGCCAGCGTAGGCGTCAACTTTCTGAAACACGCGATGAGTCTCCGGGATTCGATGAGGCAGGAAATTCAACAATAAACCGGAAGCGGGAGAAGGTCGAGAGGATGTTATTAAAGATGGAGTGAGGATAACATCCTCACTCCGTCGGCGGTTCAATCAATGTATTTCATCGCGACCCGCGAGGTCAGGCGCGTGATAAGTTCGTAAGCGCTCACTTTCGTGATATCAGCAATACGCTCAACGGGCAAGCCATCGCCCCACAGCACCACATTGTCGCCCGCTTTATCCTGCGCGTCCGGGCCCAGATCGACACAAATCATGTCCATCGCGACGCGGCCGACGATGTTCACTTCGCGGCCATTCACCAGCACCGGCGTGCCGGAGGGAGCAGCGCGCGGGTAGCCATCGCCGTAGCCCATCGCCACCACGCCGAGACGCGTGTCGCGCTCGCTGGTCCAGGTACCGCCATAGCCTACCGGCTCGCCCGCCTTGTGCTCACGCACGGCGATCAGGTTAGAGACCAGCGACATCACCGGCTGGAAGCCAAAGTCCGGCCCCCAGGGCTTGCTCTCCAGCGGCGACACGCCGTAGAGAATGATGCCCGGGCGCGCCCAGTCGAGGTGCGACTGCGGCCACAGCAGAATGCCGCCGGATGCCGCGAGGGAGCGCATCCCCGGCTTGCCTTCGCAGAAGGTGTTGAAAATATCAAGCTGCCGCTCGGTTGCGCCGCACTCCGGTTCGTCGGCGCGAGCGAAGTGGCTGACGATGTTCACCGGCTGGCGAACGTTTTTGCACCGGCACAGCCGCTGATAAAACGCCTCAGCGTCTTCGGGGCGCACGCCCAGGCGGTGCATACCGGTATCAAGCTTCATCCACACGGTCACCGGCTCGCTCAGCCTGGCGGTTTCTAACGCCGCCAGCTGCTCTTCGTTATGCACCGCCGTGTGCAGATGCTGGTCGGCAATCGTCGTTAAATCCGCCGCTTCAAAAAAGCCCTCAAGAAGCAGAATCGGCTGGGTAATGCCCCCCGCGCGCAGGCGAAGAGCTTCTTCGAGACGGGCGACGCCAAAGGCGTCGGCATCGGGGAGCGTTCGCGCGGTCTCGAGGAGACCGTGTCCGTAAGCGTTCGCTTTCACGACTGCAACGAGCCTGCTGGCGGGCGCCAGTTCTCGCAGACGTTGCAGGTTGTGTCGCAGAGCGCGGCGGTTAATGACAACAGTTGCCGCTTGCATGTGAATTCCTTAGAAATTACTCATCATCATATTGAGGACCGGCATAGTTGTCGAAACGCGACCACTGTCCGTTAAAGGTCAGACGCACCGTACCGATAGGACCGTTACGCTGCTTACCAATAATAATTTCTGCGATCCCTTTCAGGTCGCTGTTCTCGTGATAAACCTCATCACGGTAGATGAACATGATTAAGTCGGCATCCTGCTCGATGGAGCCGGATTCGCGCAGGTCGGAGTTGACCGGGCGCTTGTCGGCACGTTGTTCCAGGGAGCGGTTAAGCTGCGACAGCGCCACGACCGGCACCTGCAGCTCTTTGGCTAACGCCTTGAGCGAGCGGGAAATTTCAGCGATCTCCAGCGTACGGTTGTCGGAGAGCGACGGCACGCGCATCAGCTGAAGGTAGTCAATCATGATAAGGCCGATGCCGCCATGCTCACGGGCGATACGGCGCGCGCGGGAGCGCACTTCCGTTGGCGTCAGGCCGGAGGAGTCATCGATATAGATGTTCCGTTTTTCGAGCAGAATGCCCATGGTGCCGGAGATGCGCGCCCAGTCCTCATCGTCGAGCTGGCCGGTTCGAATGCGGGTCTGATCCACGCGTGAAAGCGACGCCAGAGAACGCATCATGATCTGCTCAGAGGGCATCTCCAGACTGAAGATCAGAACCGGCTTATCCTGCAACATCGCCGCATTTTCCACGAGGTTCATCGCAAATGTCGTTTTACCCATCGACGGACGTGCGGCGACGATAATCAAATCCGACGGCTGCAAACCGGCGGTTTTCTTGTTCAGATCGTCATAGCCGGTGTTCACCCCGGTAACACCGTCGTGCGGCTGCTGGAAAAGCTGTTCGATACGCGCGACGGTGGTGTCGAGCACGTCGGCTATGTTTTTCGGCCCTTCGTCTTTGTTGGCGCGGCTTTCGGCGATTTTAAACACGCGGGACTCGGCAAGATCGAGCAGATCTTCGCTGGTGCGGCCCTGCGGATCAAAACCGGCTTCGGCAATTTCGTTTGCCACAGAAATCATGTCGCGCACAACGGCACGTTCGCGAACGATGTCGGCATATGCGCCGATGTTTGCCGCACTCGGCGTGTTTTTCGATAATTCCGCCAGATAGGCGAAGCCACCGCAGCTGTCGAGCTGCCCCAGCCGCTCAAGCGATTCCGCGAGGGTGATCAGGTCAATGGGGCTGCCGGACTCCTGCAGACGCGCCATTTCGGTAAAAATTAGGCGGTGCGGGCGGGTATAGAAATCTTCAGAGACAACGCGCTCGGCGACGTCGTCCCAGCGTTCGTTATCCAGCATTAAACCGCCCAACACCGACTGTTCCGCTTCAATCGAGTGCGGCGGGACTTTTAACCCGGCGACCTGGTAATCACGCTCGCGGGGTTCAGTCTGTTTGTTGAAGGGTTTGTTTCCTGCCATAGTGAATGGAGTTACCGAGATAAAGAGTGGGTCGAAAGATTACCATATTTTTCTTACGGAGGGAGCATGGCAACGCGCATTGAATTCCAGAAACACGGCGGACCCGAGGTGCTGAATGCGGTGGAGTTTACCCCCGCTGCGCCGGGCGAAAATGAAGTCCAGGTTGAAAACAAAGCTATTGGCATTAACTACATCGATACCTACATTCGCGGTGGCCTCTACCCGCCGCCGTCGCTGCCGAGCGGGCTTGGCACCGAGGCGGCTGGCGTGGTCATCAACGTGGGCAGCGCCGTTAAGCATCTTAAAGAGGGCGACCGCGTGGTGTATGCGCAGTCCGCCCTGGGCGCTTACAGCTCCGTTCATAACGTCCCGGCGGATAAAGCCGCCCTTCTGCCAAACGCCATCTCCTTCGAGCAGGCGGCGGCCTCGTTCCTGAAAGGCCTGACCGTCTATTATCTGCTGCGCAAAACCTATGAAATCAAACCCGACGAGCAGTTCCTGTTCCATGCCGCTGCGGGTGGCGTAGGGCTGATCGCCTGCCAGTGGGCGAAAGCGCTGGGGGCCAAGCTTATCGGCACCGTAGGCAGCGCGCAGAAAGCGCAGCGCGCGCTGGATGCGGGCGCATGGCAGGTCATTAACTACCGGGAAGAGAGCATCGTTGAGCGTCTGAAAGAGATCACCCACGGTCAAAAAGTGCGCGTGGTGTATGACTCGGTAGGGAAAGATACCTGGGAAGCGTCGCTGGACTGCCTGCAGCGCCGTGGGCTGATGGTGAGCTTCGGCAACGCGTCAGGGGCGGTGACCGGCGTTAATCTGGGCATCCTGAATCAAAAAGGCTCGCTGTACGCTACGCGCCCTTCCCTGCAGGGTTACATCACCAACCGCGAAGAGCTGGAGGAAGCCAGCAACGAGCTGTTCTCACTGATTGCCAGCGGGGTGATCAAAGTGGACGTGGCGGATGCGCAGAAGTACCCTCTGGCGGATGCACAGCGCGCGCATGAGGTGCTTGAGAGCCGGGCAACGCAGGGATCTAGTCTTCTCATTCCCTGAGCCCTAAAAAGAAATTGGGCTTCCTTTTCAGGAAGCCCTTTCTTTTTTTAGTTCGGCTGTATGTAGGGTACAGCTCGATGAATTCTGTAGCGGCAGCCATAGTGACAGATTCGATAAGTAAATCCTATTCCGTTCTAAGTCAGGCTGCCGGAAAAGTTGCAGGTATGTGACGAACCCCTCAATACCTTAGTAACGAAAGCGGTTATTGCGCTGATAACCGGGCACTTTTGGCGATTTAATCGCCCGTATTACCCACACCACCGCAACGGC
Source organism: uncultured Enterobacter sp. (assembly GCA_946477805.1). Classification (GTDB taxonomy): domain Bacteria; phylum Pseudomonadota; class Gammaproteobacteria; order Enterobacterales; family Enterobacteriaceae; genus Enterobacter. The sequence continues at coordinate 20,714 of CAMKZP010000005.1, read as the reverse complement.
CAGCAATAGCCACGGCAGCAGTTTGATCGCCAGGGCAAACAGCCCGCCGATGAACATTACCACCGTCGCCACGACTATCGCGGCAAGAATGCCCAGCAGCGATACGCCGGTCACCATCAGCATAACAAAAAAGCCAATCACAAAAAGAAGTTCCAGCATGGTGCTCTCCCACGAGTTCCCGAATGATGCAGGAACTATTACAAGAATCATGCCAAAAATAACCCGTTGTTCTGTAAGCAAAACGCCCCGCAATGTCTTGCAGGGCGTGGCGAATTTGACGATCTTTTAGCGAAATTTATCGCTTATCTGCCACCAGGCGCAGCGCGTGCTCTAATACCTCAATATCGGCACCGGCCTTATGCGCATTCTCGCTCAGATAACGGCGCCACTGACGCGCGCCGGGGATCCCCTGGAACAGGCCCAGCATGTGGCGAGTAATATGGCCGAGATAGGTACCGTGACTCAGCTCGCACTCGATATAGGGATACATGGCGCGGACCACCGCAACCGGATCGGTGTCGGTGCCGTCGATACCATAGATTTCACGATCGACCGTAGCCAGAATACCCGGGTTTTGATACGCCTCGCGCCCGACCATCACGCCATCCATATGCTCAAGATGCGCTTTGGCCTCTTCCAGAGACTTGATACCGCCGTTAATGGACATCGTCAGGTGCGGGAAATCGCGCTTCAGCTGGTATACGCGCGGGTAGTCCAGCGGCGGGATTTCGCGGTTCTCTTTCGGGCTAAGGCCGGAAAGCCAGGCTTTGCGCGCATGGATGATGAACATTTCGCACTCGCCCTTCCCGGACACCGTATTGATAAAATCGCACAGGAATTCATAGCTGTCCTGGTCATCAATTCCGATACGGGTTTTGACCGTGACCGGAATAGAAACCACGTCGCGCATGGCTTTGATGCAGTCCGCCACCAGCTGCGCGTTCCCCATCAGACACGCGCCGAACATGCCGTTTTGCACGCGGTCGGACGGACAGCCCACGTTCAGGTTAATCTCGTCATAGCCGCGCGCTTCCGCCAGCTTCGCGCACTGCGCCAGCGCCGCCGGATCGCTGCCGCCCAGCTGCAGGGCAACCGGATGCTCTTCTTCGCTGTAGGCCAGATAGTCGCCCTTACCGTGAATAATCGCCCCGGTGGTCACCATTTCGGTGTACAGAAGCGTATGGCGGGAGAGCTGGCGCAGGAAATAGCGGCAGTGTCTGTCCGTCCAGTCGAGCATCGGCGCAATGGAGAAACGGTGTGCAGGGAAAGCAGGCTGTAATTCTGACGACATGGCGAAGTTTTAAGCATCTGGTGGAAAAGGGGCGCTACTATAGCACAAAGAAAAGCCGGAGGCGCAGCGCCTCCGGTGCACTTTAGAACGTCATGCTCAGCTGCGCGCCTGCGCCCCAGGTTTCGTCTTCACCGTACAGGCCCATCAGATCAACATGGACGGTGTTGAACGGCGCGAAGCCGACGCCGCCGGTAAAGACGTTGCTGTCGTTACCCTTCACGTCCGCGCGATAACCGGCACGGACCGCCAGCCAGCTCAGCGGCGTCACCTCGGCGCCGACGCCAACATACTGTGAGGTATCTTCGCTCTTGAAACCTTTGGTTTCCGTCAGATCGCCGTCGGCCGTCAGGGTCACCAGATCGTTATGCCAGGCGGCGCCCGCGGTCACCAGCGGACGGATCTGGTAGGTGTCTTTATAGCTCACCACGTCTCCCGTACGCCCGTTACGGATACGGACATCTTTGGTATCAATGTCACGCGACATCAGGTTTTGCCCGCTCAGGCCGAGCGTCCAGTGTTCACCGAAGTCGGCAGCAATACCGGCATCAACGTTAAAGCCGGTGTCGTCGGTACGGTAGCGGCTGTCGTTCCACTTGTTACTGTCGTAATCGTAAATGGAGGTGGTGTAGTTATAGACCCAGGTTTTTTGCAGCTTAGGCGTGACGCCAACGGAAACCGGGACGCCGCCGAGGTCGAACTGGCGGGCAACCGCGATGCCATAGTCGGACACAATCGCCGCACGGCCAGACGCCGTTGAGTTAAGATTTTGGGTGATCCGATCGGTACCGTTCAGGGCAGCGTCCAGCGCCACGCCTGCGGCTACCGCATCGCTTCCCTGGATACCGCGCAGATAGTCGATATCCTGCTGGTCGATAGAAGAGCTGACGCGTCCGCGGGCGTAGCCTTTCGCCATAAAGGCCACGGAAAGCGTATCGTTAGGGATACTGACGGCAATTCCCGCCCCTGCGGTAGCGTGCGCGGTTTTACCTTTGAGGTACTCCAGTTCATCTGCCAGATCTTTGGCAGCGCCCTGGAACTGGTTGATTGAGCCTAACGGATTGGTGATGATTTCAACCGGAGTGAGGCTATCAATCACGTCCTGATAGCGATTGATTTTGTCGTTGATGTTGTCGATTTCGTCCTGAAGATTGTCTTTGTCCGTAATCTGCACGCCGACGGAGGGCAAAATCACGGTGACGTCATCCTCAGGTTTTGCCTTTGCCAGCAGCGCGGGGTTGATTAACGCCCCGCTGCCATAGCTGCCGGCCGCAACGCCGGTACCGCCCATTGCGTCGCTACGTGATTCTGTCCAGGTATTGGCTGCTCCCGCCTGATTTGCCATAAAAAGGGAGACAGCGATGCTAACCACCGAAAATTTAAAATGTTTTTTCACAGTATGCTCGTCATATAGTTTGTTATGAAATAACCCCCATCTGTTATCCCCCAGACGGGAACGAACTATTGCTGTGAATAAGTACAAAAAGACCCGCTATTTCCTTAAGTTAAATTATGGCCGGGCCTGTTGTTATTTGTGACGGCCCTCAATATTTATAGAAGAGGAAAATTATTTTCGCCCAGGTTTTCCATCATGCGGGCCAAAAAACTGCGGGGGATGGTCCACCCAGCGATCCTCACGCGTGGCGGCGTAGACCGGGTTCAGCGGGTAGTAGATGCGGTTCTGCTTTTTGTTTGCCTCGCCAACAACCAGTAACCTTACCTCTTCGTCGGTGTTATTGATGAAGGTATGGCAGACGCCCGTTCCGGCGGGAAACCCCACGCTATCGCCCGGCTCAAGCTTCCATAGATAGCCGTTGATCCAGGCTTCCGGGTAACCTTCAAGGACGTAGATAAACTCCTCCTCATCGCTTTCTGCATGAGGATAAGAGGTGCGGCGACCGGGCGGTAAACGCTCGTGATGAATACCAATGCGCCCTAAGCCAAGCCTACGGGCCAGCGGCGCGCCGATGGAAAAAAGCTCGCTGCTGTCGGGATAGGTGGAGTCATCCGCCCCTTCCACGTCGCGCCAGTGCCGAATACAGTCAGGTCTTTTCATGAATCATTCCTCCGAAATACGCTGCGTCAGGTATAGCACAGCCCGGCGGATCTCGGTGTTTTTAGCAGAACATGATAAAGTGAGGGTTTTCCGACCTAAACATCCGAGGTGCTAAATGGATAAGACCACAACGCAAGAGCTGTTAGCGCAAGCTGAAAAGCTGTGCGTGCAACGCAATGTGCGCCTGACCCCGCAGCGCCTTGAGGTATTGCGTCTGATGAGCCTGCAGCAGGGGGCGATCAGCGCGTATGATTTGCTCGACCTGCTGCGTGAAAGCGAACCGCAGGCCAAACCGCCGACGGTCTATCGCGCGCTGGATTTCCTGCTTGAGCAGGGCTTTGTGCATAAGGTGGAGTCAACAAACAGCTACGTGCTGTGTCATCTGTTTGACCAGCCCACCCACACGTCGGCGATGTTTATCTGCGACCGCTGCGGCGTGGTTAAAGAAGAGGGTGCGGAAGGCGTGGAAGATATTATGCATTCGCTGGCGGCCAAAATGGGCTTTGCCCTGCGCCATAACGTGATTGAAGCCCACGGGTTATGTTCGGCCTGCGTGGAGGTGGAGTCCTGTAGCCATCAGGATGCCTGTCAGCACGATCACTCCATTCTCGTTAAGAAAAAGCCGCGCTGAGGGCAAAAGAAAAGGCGGCTCATGGCCGCCTTCAGAGGGTTAAAACTGCCTGCAATTACCAGCGGTAATCGTTACGGGTTTCCCAGTCTTTTACTTCCGTTTCGGCTTTGTCTTTCTCGTAGCCGTAACGTTCCTGGATTTTACCCACAAGCTGATCGCGTTTACCTTCAATGACGGTCATATCGTCATCGGTCAGTTTACCCCACTGTTCTTTCGCTTTACCTTTGAATTGCTTCCAGTTGCCGCCGATTTCGTCTTTATTCATCATCGTGTCCTCATAGTTAAGCGTTGGTCGTAACGTCCGTTACGTTCTTTTCTGCTGGACGTGATAATAATTGTAGTGAAGGATTCGGAAGCCGTTTTCATATTCGGAATCTTTAACCGTCACGGTAGATCGGAACGGGAAGGAAACCAGGTGTTGTTGCGCCAGTGGCGACGCCAGATAAAGGCCAGCGACAGGCCGCGCAGGGAGAGAAAAACAGCCAGCGCCAGCCACAACCCGTGATTGCCCAGGTACGGCAGCGTGAGCAACGTCAGGCCAAAACCCGCCGCCGCAACGGCCATGCTGTTGCGCATCTCCGCCCCTCTCGTCGCACCGATAAACATGCCGTCCAGCAGATAACACCAGACGCCCACCACAGGTAAAACCATCTGCCAGACGATATAGCGGTCTGCCAGTTCGCGTAATGCCGGCAGCGATGTCAGTAATGCAATAATGTGGCTACCGAAGCAGGCGTAAATCAGCGCAAACGCCAGCGCAACAAACCCCGCCTGACGGCAGGCTGCCTGCCATACCTCCTGCAGCTGGCCGCTTTGACGCGCGCCGTAAGCCTGCCCGGAGTGCGCCTCAACGGCATAGGCGAAGCCATCGAGCGCGTATGCCGTGAAGGTGAGTAGCGTCATCAGAACCGCGTTAACCGCGACGATTTCCGGCCCAAGACGGGCGCCAAAGACCGTCAGCGCGCCGAAACAGAGCTGGAGCAGCAGCGAGCGCAGCATGATGTCGCGGTTAAGCGCCAGCAGCCTGCGGATATTGCCGCGCCATGCGGTTTTTAACATCGCCGGGGAAATTCCGCGCATCACCAGCACGCGCCACACCATCCACATGCCGATGAAAAACGTTCCGTATTCTGCGACGGCCGTCGCCAGCGCCGCGCCGCGCACGTTCATGTGCAGGCCCATTACCAGCCAGAGGTCGAGCACGATGTTCAGCAGGTTTCCCACCACCAGCAGGATAACCGGCGCGCGGGCATACTGGACGCCCAGCAGCCACCCGAGTAACACCAGGTTTGCCAGTGAGGCGGGGGCGCTGAGCCAGCGGATTTCAAGGAAGCGCCGCGCCTGCTCAAGTACCGCCTCGCTGCCGCCCACAATATGGAGCGCCAGGTCAATCAGCGGCGTACGCAGCAAAACGATTAAGGCCCCAGCGCCGAGCGCCAGTATAAGCGGCTGAACCAGCGCCCGCGCCAGCCGCAGCGGATCTTTGGCGCCATACGCCTGTGCCGTCAGGCCGGTGGTGCTCATGCGCAAAAAGAGCAGCAGCATAAAGAGGAAGCTGGTTGCCGTTGCGCCAATCGCCACGCCACCCAGATAAACGGGAGAGTCCAGATGCCCAATCACTGCCGTATCCACCAGCCCCAGTAAGGGCACGGTAATGTTGGAGAAAATCATCGGCAGTGCAAGACGCCACAATGCCTTATCAGAAGCCGTCAGCAGTGACATGAAAAATACCGGGAGTGGAAGATGAATCAGGCTACGGCGGCTCCGTAGCCCGTCAGGAAGAGATTACAGCCATTCACCGTTGCGGATAACGCCCACCGCCAGACCCTCAATGGAGAAGCTCTGTTCGCGGAGATCCACCACGATCGGCGAAAACTCGTTGTTTTCTGGCAGAAGCTGTACGGTATTACCCTGCTTTTTCAGGCGCTTAACGGTCACTTCATCATCAATGCGCGCCACCACCACCTGGCCGTTGCGCACGTCCTGCGTTTTGTGTACCGCAAGCAGGTCGCCGTCAAGAATACCGATATCTTTCATGGACATCCCGCTGACGCGCAGCAAGAAATCCGCGCTCGGCTTGAACATGCCAGGATCAACCTGATAGTGCCCTTCGATATGCTGCTGTGCCAGCAGGGGTTCACCTGCGGCAACGCGGCCAATCAGCGGAATGCCCGTTTCTTCTTCCACCAGCAGGCGGATGCCGCGCGAAGCGCCAGAAACAATTTCAATCACGCCTTTACGCGCCAGCGCTTTAAGGTGTTCTTCAGCAGCATTTGGAGAACGGAAGCCCAGACGCTGTGCAATTTCCGCACGCGTGGGTGGCATACCCGTCTGGCCGATGTGATCCCGGATGAGATCAAACACCTCTTGCTGCCTGGTCGTTAACGCTTTCATTCCGCCCCCTGGGTGTATATACAGTTATGCTGTGAGTATATACAGTCAAAGGCGAATTTGGAACCAAAAACTGCACAAAAAACCAGGGACTTAATTATTCCTCGAGGCTCATCGGAAATGTGACCAAAGCAGCGTGACCCAGGTAATAGCCGCAGTGATAATCGCCAGCAGCACAGCGGCTGACCCCATGTCTTTCGCACGGCCTGAAAGCTCATGAAAATCCGGGCCAATACGATCGACAACGGCCTCAATAGCGCTATTGAGAATTTCCACTATCATCACCAGAAGCACGGAACCAATGAGCAGTACGCGGGTAATGGCATCAACATCAAGGAAACAGGCGATGATAACCGCGACGAGAGCGGCAATGCCCTCCTGGCGAAAAGCGGCTTCGTTGACCCATGCGGCGCGAAAGCCCTTCCATGAATAGCCGGCAGCTTTGATGATTCGGGTTAACCCAGTGGTATTATTGGCCATTAAAAGAACCTTTTATTGGAAATAGCGTCAGTAAATATAGCGGCAACGCGTTTCGCTGCCGCCCGAAGTATGACGGGTAACAACAGAAATTTTGCGCGCTTTCTGTTATCCTTGCGCCGCATTTGCATTATTAACCAGAGGCTTTACATCGTTTATGTCCGGCTGGCCACGAATTTACTACAAATTACTTAATTTACCATTAAGCGTCCTGGTAAAAAGTAAGTCTATCCCAGCAGAACCTGCGCTGGAATTAGGGCTCGATACGTCGCGCCCTATTATGTACGTTTTGCCTTATAACTCGAAGGCAGACTTACTGACGCTTCGCGCCCAATGTCTGGCGCACGATTTACCCGACCCGCTTGAACCGCTGGAAATCGACGGCGCGCTGCTGCCGCGCTACGTGTTCATCCACGGCGGGCCGCGCGTGTTCACCTATTACACGCCAAAAGAAGAGTCCATCAAGCTGTTCCATGACTACCTCGATCTGCACCGCAGCAATCCAGACCTGGATGTGCAGATGGTGCCGGTTTCCGTCATGTTTGGTCGCCGTCCGGGCCGCGAAAAAGGGGAAGAGAATCCCCCGCTGCGCATGCTTAACGGCATCCAGAAATTCTTTGCGGTCTCCTGGCTGGGGCGCGACAGCTTTGTGCGCTTCTCCCCTTCCGTCTCCCTTCGCCGCATGGCGGATGAGCACGGCACGGATAAAATCATTGCGCAAAAATTGGCCCGCGTGGCGCGCATGCACTTCGCTCGCCAGCGCCTGGCGGCCGTTGGGCCACGCCTTCCGGCGCGTCAGGATCTGTTCAACAAGCTGCTGGCCTCGAAAGCGATTGCTCGCGCGGTTGAAGACGAAGCGCGCAGTAAAAAGATTTCCCATGAGAAAGCCCAGCAGAACGCTATCGCGCTGATGGAAGAGATCGCGGCGAACTTCTCTTACGAGATGATTCGCCTGTCTGACCGTATCCTGAGCTTTACGTGGAACCGTCTCTATCAGGGGATTAACGTCCATAACGCCGAGCGCGTGCGCCAGCTGGCTCACGACGGCCACGAGATTGTCTATGTGCCCTGCCACCGCAGCCACATGGACTACCTGCTGCTCTCCTATGTGCTGTATCACCAGGGTCTGGTACCCCCGCACATTGCAGCCGGTATCAACCTGAACTTCTGGCCGGCAGGCCCGATTTTCCGCCGACTCGGTGCGTTCTTTATCCGTCGCACCTTCAAGGGCAACAAGCTCTATTCCACCGTATTCCGGGAATATCTGGGCGAGCTGTTCAGCCGCGGTTATTCCGTTGAGTACTTCGTAGAGGGCGGCCGCTCCCGAACCGGGCGTCTGCTCGATCCGAAGACCGGCACGCTGTCGATGACCATTCAGGCGATGCTGCGCGGCGGTACGCGTCCGATTACGCTGGTCCCCATCTACATTGGCTACGAGCACGTGATGGAAGTGGGCACCTACGCAAAAGAGCTGCGCGGTGCGACCAAAGAGAAAGAGAGCCTGCTGCAGATGCTGCGCGGGCTGAGCAAGCTGCGCAACCTTGGTCAGGGCTACGTGAACTTTGGCGAACCAATGCCGCTGATGACGTACCTGAACAACCATGTCCCGGAGTGGCGCGAGTCTATCGATCCTATCGAAGCGGTGCGCCCGGCCTGGCTGACGCCTACGGTTAACGGCATTGCCGCAGAGCTGATGGTGCGTATTAACAACGCCGGTGCGGCAAACGCCATGAACCTGTGCTGTACCGCACTGCTGGCCTCCCGCCAGCGTTCGCTCACCCGCGAGCAGCTGACCGAGCAGATCGACTGCTACCTGGACATCATGCGCAACGTGCCTTATTCGGTCGACTCAACCGCACCTTCTGCAACCGCCAGCGAGCTTATCGATCACGCGCTGCAGATGAACAAGTTCGAAGTCGAGAAAGACACCATCGGCGACATCATTATTCTGCCTCGCGAGCAGGCCGTACTGATGACGTACTACCGCAACAACATTACGCATATGCTGATGCTGCCGTCGCTGATGGCGGCCATTATTACCCAGCATCGCCGTATTTCACGCCAGGAGCTGCTGCGCCACCTTGAGGCCATCTATCCGATGCTGAAAGCGGAGCTGTTCCTGCGCTGGAGTAAGGATGAGCTGGCGGTTGAGCTGGATAAAATGACGGAAGAGATGCGTCGTCAGGGGCTGATCGCGCTCAATAATGACGAGCTGCTTATCAATCCGTCACGCTCACGGACTTTGCAGCTGCTGGCTGCCGGCGCGCGTGAAACGCTGCAGCGCTACGCCATCACCTTCTGGCTGCTGAGTGCGAACCCGTCCATCAACCGCGGTACGCTGGAAAAAGAGAGCCGGACGCTGGCGCAGCGCCTGTCTGTTCTGCACGGCATTAATGCCCCGGAATTCTTCGACAAAGCGGTGTTCAGCTCGCTGGTTCTGACCCTGCGCGATGAAGGGTTTATCAGCGATACCGGCGACGCCGAACCGGAAGAGACGCTGAAGATTTATCAGATGCTGGCGGAGCTGATTACGTCGGACGTGCGTTTGACGATTGAGAGTTCGACGCAGGGCGAATGATGTCGTCAGCGGCTTGATGCCTTCACCCCGGCCCTCTCCCGCGGGGAAAGGGTGAAAACAAAACGGCAGCCATTCGGCTGCCGTATTTTTATGAGAAGTAGCTCATCGCCAGCCCTAAAAACAGCACCAGGCCAACGTAGTTGTTATTCAGAAACGCTTTAAAGCAGGCTTCACGCTCGCGTTTCGCAATCAGCTTCTGCTGATACGCAAACAGCAGGCCCGCCACCAGTACCGACCAGTAGAACTCCCAGTTCAGCCCGTTCAGACGACCAATCGCCACCATCAGCACCAGCACCGCCACCTGCAAAATGCCGATGATCAGCTTGTCCTGGCGGCCAAACAGGATCGCCGTCGACTTGACGCCAATCTTCAGATCGTCATCGCGATCGACCATCGCGTACTGCGTATCGTAGGCTACGGCCCAGAGAATATTTGCCAGGAACATCAGCCAGCAGCTGAGCGGGACAGACTCGCTCACCGCGGCAAACGCCATCGGAATCGACCAGCCAAACGCCGCGCCCAGCACCACCTGCGGCAGATGCGTGTAGCGCTTCATAAACGGGTAGATCCAGGCCAGCGCCAGCGCAGCAACGGAGAGCAGGATAGTCATGGTGTTGAGCGTTAACACCAGCAGGAAGGAGAGCGCCACCAGCACCACAAACAGCGTGCGGGCCTCTTTCTCCGTAACCTGCCCGCTCGGCAGGGGACGGTTCGCCGTGCGCTTTACGTGCCCATCAAACTTCCGGTCTGCATAGTCGTTCACGACACAGCCCGCGGCACGCATCAGCCAGACGCCCGCCACGAATACCGCGAGGATCAACAGGGGCGGTAAGCCGGGGGTCGCCACCCACAGCGCCCATAAGGTTGGCCACAGCAGCAGCAATGCCCCGATGGGTTTATCAGTACGCATTAAGCGGTGATAGGCCAGCAGCTTGTCCTGCGTCAGACTCCACTCCATTCTCTTTTCCTCTTAGTACAACGGCGATGCCGGCAAAAAAAGCTCCGTCAGAATTAACGGCTTGCCGCTCAGGCGCAGGCGGGAACGGCGCCCCCACAGGTCGGCATCGCGACCAATTTCAATAAAATCACGGGTAAGTTCAGACGACGTGAACAGGTACCGCCCCAGCGGCGTTTTACCGAGGCGCTGCAGCGCCAGCTCCGGCCCGGACAGCGTGGATTCGGGCACCACCGTCCGCCCGGCAAGCCAGGGCTCACCGTCGGCACAGAGTAAAATTTCACGCAGCCAGTAGCGTTCCTCTCGCGGCAGCAGCGGCAGTTCACTGGCAATTTCATCAGAAGAGACAAACCCCTCCCGAATCATCGTCACCGTCACCGTTTTGCCCTGCTGCTCAAAACGTTTCGTCATGGAATCTTCCAGCAGCAACCAGTCGAGTTGCGCCGGGTCAAGCGCGGGTATTTGGTCGAAATAGCGCAGCGCACGCAGTTGCGTTAGCGCGGGGTGTGACATGCCAGACTCTCCGATACATAACGTAAAGGCATTGTATCGCAGAAAAGGGGATTTCGGGCGGCCAAACGCTATTTAACGATCACTATCGCAACAATGGCGCAACAGCGCGGCGGCACAAAAAAAAGTGCGCCCACTCAGGCGCACTAAAACGAACAAATCAGCACTGTGGGGAGACGGTCACCCCTTGCCTTTTACACTGCTGATAAAGGTGGAACGGGCAGTGGTTGAACCTAAACGCTCGGCTTCATCAAGCAGCTTCAGCGCTTTGTCGACGTCGCCGCGCTTCACCGCCTGCTTAATAGCGTTGTTGAAATAGGTTTCGGTATCGTTCAGTACCGGTTCGGAAGGCTTCGCCGAAGCCGGGGCGGGACCGGCGGCAGCAACCGGCGCAGCGGCGGCAGGCGCGGCATAGGCAGGCGCAGCCGTGTTACCCACGGTAACCGGGCCCGGGCCGGACGAGCCAAACAGAGGGCCGACAAGCACGCTGGACGCGCTGTTGGTGGAGACTTTTAGCTTCACCAGGCCATCCGCGGTATGGCGCGCAATCGGATCGGGGATATCCGGCACCGCGTTGCCGGTGCCTTTCGCATAGGCTTTTGCAGGGTCAACCAGCGTGGTTGTCTTTTGCAAATCTTTATCGGTGGTAAAGACCAGCACGTAGATTTTTTGCTGACCCAGGGCCGGCGTCAGGCGCATCACCCCCTGCAGGCGGTCAGCGCTCATCACGCCGGGCTCCTGATAGGTGAAGTATTCGCTTGGGAAAAATGCCGATGGCGTCATGTTCTGGTCGAGGATCAGCACGTTCGGCGCAAATACGCTGGTCTGTTTATTCACTTCGCTGGTCAGCGTTAACGTTAACTCACCGATGTTGGCCGGGACGCTATACGCCGCTACGGGGCCGGTGATGCCGGGCACATTCAGCTGTTGCCCGCCGGTGGAAAGCTGTGTGGACTGCGTTTTGGACTGATCGACCGGTGTCCAGGTCAGCTGCTGCAGCGCCGCCGACGGGATTGAAGGCGCCGTGGTCGTATTCTGGGGAACAAAATTAACTTCTGCGAACGTCAGCGCTGGCGCACAGGCCAGCAGCCCCGCAGAGAGGTACAGCGCGACGAGACTTTTCTTCATTTTCATTGTTATTACCTCTGATGGCGTGAGCACCGCGGTGGCCAGGCAATAGCGCGCAGGGCTCTAAGGAGAGAGGGGCTTGCGCCCCTCTTTTAGGTCATTACGTCAGGTCTTGCGAATTACCACCAGATTTCCATCTGGGCACCGAAGCTCCACTCGTCTGTGTCACCGCGGCCAAAGCCTGCAGTTTGCATACCGAAGTTGGAGTTATAGTTGGAACTTGTGGTGATTGGGCTACCGGAAGTGTCATAACCCCACTTCTCATCCCATTTGGCGTAGGTTGCGAAGACACGAATGGCCGGACGAGACCAGATGCTGTCGCCCGCCTGCCACTGTTGCGCCAGGGTGATTTTGTACTGGTTGTTGGTGTCGTCAGTTTTCTGAGATTTCACGTTGTCGTAGCCCACTTCAAGCAGGGTACTCATGATTGGCGTCCATTTGTACATCGGACGAACGCCCACGGTCCACCATTTGGTACCGTTGTTATTATCCCAGTCGATATTCTGGTACATACCGACGTACATCAGATCCCAGCTGTCGCCCAGGGAGATTGCACCGTGGTCGAGGATACGCAGCATGCTGCCGTTGTTGTTGATGCCGTAAGCGTACAGTTTGCCATCGGTATCATCATTGCCAAGACCAATGCCCGCGCCCTGGTTCAGGCCTTTACCCTGAGAGGTCATGGAGTCAGTGGCGTACTGAACAACAAATTTGTTAAAGCCTTTCAGCATGCTCTGGGTGTGTTCTGCGGTGAACATCCAGCCATCTTTCGATGCTTTTGGCTGCAGGTAATAGTCGTCATTTACGTTGGTGTGACCATAGTCAACGCCCAGCTCCAGGGTACCGCCCGGGTTGACTTCCATCTGACCTAAACGCACGTCAAACACGTCGTTGGCGGTGTCGGTGGTGTAGTCACGGATGCTGTTGCTGGCGAAGGTTGAAGAACCGCCAGTTTCAGTAGAGCGGGTCGCTGCCAGAGAAAGTTTACCGAAGCCCAGATCGATGTTTTCGATACCGGCACCAGGACCAGAGATATCCCAGTAGTAGAAGTCGATCATGTGAACGTCATGACGCTGATAGAAGCGCTTACCGGCCCAGATGGTGGAGCCCGGCAGCCACTCGATCAGGTTTTTACCCTGCACGTTTGCTTCACGGAATGCCGGGTCAGTGGCTTCCCAGTCGTTCTGCTGCGCAACGGAATACGCTACGTTAGTGTCGAAATAGAAGCTCTTATCGCCTTCTTTCCACACTTCCTGGCCCAGCTTCAGTTCCGCATAGGTTTCACATTCGTTACCGAGACGGTATTTACTTTGAGCACCCGTTGCCTGGAAACACTGCTGAGCACCGCCACTCCCGGTCCAGCCAATGCCGGAACGAGCATAACCTTTAAAGTCCACGGCGCCAGCCTGGGCAGACAGGATGCCTGCCGCAATGGCGATCGCCAGTGGGACTTGTTTGCGCAGAGTAATCATCATTCTATCTCCTGAGATCATTGCTTTTCTTTGAACACTTCACCTGTCGGCTTCGTGTCTTCTTTTGGGATTGCTTAAACGCCTGGCTCTTTGTGCAGCCGACGACATGCAGTGCCATCCTCACGGAACAGATGACAGCGCTCTGGCGGCAAACCGATAGCGAATGTGGCACCCTCTTCTACCAACACCACGTCATTCTGGCGGTAGACCAGGTTCTGACGGATGGCGGGGATCTGGATATGAATCTGTGTTTCGTGACCAAGCTGTTCCACGACCTGAACAACCCCTTCCAGCGTGACATCCGCGATGTGGCTGGGCAGTAAATGTTCGGGGCGAATACCCAGGGACATATTTGCCCCGACCTGTACGTTAGCGCTGTCGACCGGCAGCCAGATTTGCTGACGGTTTGGCAGCTCTACCTGCACCTGTTCGATGGCCGTCGCGGTCACTTTGACGGGCAGGAAGTTCATCTTTGGCGAGCCAATAAAGCCTGCAACAAAGCGGTCTGCCGGGTAGTGGTACAGCTCCAGCGGTTTACCCACCTGGGCCACGCGACCGGCGTCCAGCACCACGATTTTGTCGGCCAGCGTCATCGCTTCGACCTGATCGTGGGTGACGTAAATCATCGTGCGGCCAAGGCGCTTGTGCAGGCGGGAGATTTCAATGCGCATCTGAACGCGCAGGGCGGCGTCCAGGTTAGAAAGGGGTTCATCGAGCAGGAACACGCTCGGTTCCGCCACCAGCGTTCGGCCAATCGCCACACGCTGACGCTGTCCGCCGGAAAGCGCTTTAGGCTTACGCTCCAGCAGGTGAGCCAGCTGTAAAACTTCTGCCACCTGAGTGACGCGCTGGTTAATCACCTCTTTCTTCGCGCCGGCCAGCTTCAGGCCAAAGGACATATTTTCAGCAACGGACAGGTGGGGATAAAGCGCATAGGACTGGAACACCATGCCGACGCCACGCTCGGCAGGCGGGATGTCGTTCATGCGGGTATCACCAATAAATAAATCACCGCTGGTGATGGTTTCAAGACCGGCAATCATACGCAGCAGAGTCGATTTACCACAGCCAGACGGGCCAACAAACACCACGAACTCGCCTTCAGTGATGTCCAAATTGATGTCTTTCGACACCACTACGTCGCCCCAGGCTTTCGTTACATTACGCAGCTGTACGCTCGCCATGCCCTTCTCCCTTCGTTACAACCTGTCACCGACAGAAACATTCAACATAAGTTCACTATCGGTTATTCATAACTTTCGTGAATCCTCCACCCCCCGGCTTTTTTATGGGGGAGGAGGTGGGAGGATGAGAGAAGAGGCTCTGCGACCGTAGCCGGGGGGCGAAGGCGAAAATCGTGAAGCCACCTGCAAAATTCACCGGGTTTTTATGTGCGCTAGCACTCATAACTTAAATTTATGCTACCGGGATCACACAAACGGGGGGTGGGGCGTAGGGGCTGGGAGGATGGAAAGAGGATGTCAAATAAGGAGACTGAGTCACGTTGAACCACCTCATGTATCCACGAGCACATCACCAAAAAGGATGGCAGATATGAAGATCAAGACTGGCGCACGCGTTTTCGCATTGTCCGCCCTGGCAGCAATGATGATTTCCGCACCGGCTCTCGCCAAAATTGAAGAAGGTAAGCTGGTTATCTGGATTAACGGCGACAAAGGCTATAACGGCCTGGCCGAAGTGGGTAAAAAATTCGAGAAAGACACCGGTATCAAAGTGACCGTTGAACATCCTGACAAGCTGGAAGAGAAATTCCCGCAGGTCGCGGCGACGGGCGACGGCCCGGACATTATCTTCTGGGCGCATGACCGTTTCGGCGGCTACGCGCAGTCTGGCCTGCTGGCGGAAGTCACGCCAGACAAAGCCTTCCAGGACAAGCTGTTCCCGTTCACCTGGGACGCCGTTCGCTATAACGGCAAGCTGATCGCATACCCCATCGCCGTTGAAGCGCTGTCTCTGATTTACAACAAAGACCTGGTGCCGAACCCGCCGAAGACCTGGGAAGAGATCCCGGCCCTGGATAAAGAGCTGCGGGCGAAAGGTAAATCCGCGCTGATGTTCAACCTGCAGGAACCGTACTTCACCTGGCCGCTGATTGCCGCCGACGGCGGTTATGCGTTCAAGTTTGAAAACGGCAAATATGACGTGAAAAACGTGGGCGTGGACAACGCGGGCGCGAAAGCGGGTCTGACCTTCCTGGTTGACCTCATCAAGAACAAACACATGAACGCGGATACCGACTACTCCATCGCGGAAGCGGCGTTCAACAAAGGCGAAACCGCGATGACCATCAACGGTCCGTGGGCCTGGACCAACATCGACAAGAGCAAAATCAACTACGGCGTGACGCTGCTGCCTACTTTCAACGGCAAACCGTCTAAACCGTTCGTTGGCGTGCTGAGCGCGGGCATCAACGCCGCCAGCCCGAACAAAGAGCTGGCGAAAGAGTTCCTGGAAAACTACCTGCTGACCGATCAGGGTCTGGATGAAGTGAACAAGGACAAACCGCTGGGTGCCGTTGCCCTGAAATCCTTCCAGGATCAGTTAGCCAAAGATCCACGCATTGCGGCGACCATGGATAACGCCCAGAAAGGCGAAATCATGCCGAACATCCCACAGATGGCCGCATTCTGGTACGCCACCCGTACCGCAGTTATCAACGCTGCCAGCGGCCGCCAGACCGTTGAGGCCGCGCTGAAAGACGCTCAGGGCCGTATTACTAAGTAATGCTTTTATCCCCTCTCCCTTTTAGGGAGAGGGTTAGGGTGAGGGTCTTTTGTATTCCCTCACCCCGGCCCTCTCCCCTGAGGGGAGAGGGAGTACAAAAAATGTTGTAGAGGAAGAACCCCATGGATGTCATTAAAAAGAAACGCTGGTGGCAAAGCGACGCGCTGAAATGGTCAGTAATAGGTCTGCTGTGCCTGCTGGTGGGTTACCTTGTTGTTTTAATGTACGTACAAGGGGAGTACCTGTTCGCCATCATGACGCTGATTTTGAGCTCTGCTGGCCTGTACATTTTCGCTAACCGTAAAGCCTACGCCTGGCGCTATGTTTACCCGGGCGTTGCCGGGATGGGGCTGTTTGTTCTCTTCCCTCTGATCTGCACTATCGCCATCGCCTTTACCAACTACAGCAGCACTAACCAGCTTGCGCAGGAGCGTGCCACTCAGGTGCTTCTGGACCGTTCTTATCAGGCCGGTAAGACCTTTAGCTTCGGTTTATACCCTGCGGGTGACGAATGGAAGTTAGCGCTTACTGACGGTGAGAGCGGCAAAAATTATATTTCCGACGCGTTCAGGTTTGGCGGCGAGCAAAAGCTGGCCATGAAAGAGGCACAGGCCCTGCCGGAAGGTGAACGCGCGAATTTGCGTGTGATTACGCAAAACCGTCAGGCGCTGACCCAGCTGACCGCCGTGCTGCCTGACGAAAGCAAAGTGACCATGAGCTCGTTGCGCCAGTTCTCCGGCACGCAGCCGCTCTACACCCTGGCCGATGACGGCACGCTGACCAACAATCAGAGCGGCGTAAAATACCGCCCGAACAACGATATCGGCTTTTATCAGTCGGTAAACGCCGACGGCAGCTGGGGTGATGACCAGCTCAGCCCGGGCTATACCGTCACCATCGGCTGGGATAACTTCACCCGCGTATTTACCGACGAAGGCATCCAGAAGCCGTTCTTCGCCATCTTCGTCTGGACGGTGGTGTTCTCCGTACTGACGGTGATCCTGACCGTCGCCGTGGGCATGGTGCTGGCCTGCCTCGTGCAGTGGGAGTCCCTCAAGGGCAAAGCGATTTACCGGGTGCTGCTGATCCTGCCGTACGCCGTGCCGTCGTTTATCTCGATTCTGATTTTCAAAGGGCTGTTCAACCAGAGCTTCGGTGAAATCAACATGATGCTGAGCGCGCTGTTCGGCATCAAACCGGCCTGGTTTAGCGACCCAACGACAGCCCGCTCGATGATTATCATCGTCAACACCTGGCTGGGCTATCCCTACATGATGATCCTGTGCATGGGTCTGCTGAAGGCTATCCCGGACGATCTGTACGAAGCCTCGGCGATGGACGGCGCGGGCCCGTTCCAGAACTTCTTCAAGATTACGCTGCCGCTGCTGATTAAGCCGCTGACGCCGCTGATGATTGCCAGCTTCGCCTTTAACTTTAACAACTTCGTGCTGATTCAGCTGTTGACCAACGGTGGCCCGGATCGCCTCGGCACCACTACGCCAGCGGGCTACACCGACCTGCTCGTAAGCTACACCTACCGCATCGCCTTCGAGGGCGGCGGCGGTCAGGACTTCGGCCTGGCGGCGGCGATAGCCACCCTGATCTTCCTGCTGGTGGGCGCCCTGGCGATTGTGAACCTGAAAGCTACACGTATGAAATTTGACTAACTGGAATCACCAGGCGTCATTGGCGCAGCCAGTTTGGGCGCTGCCAGCGCGCAAGAACCGGAGCGTACACGAAGTACGTGAGGATTCTGAGCACTGCCAGCGTTCAAAATGGCAAGCAAAATAGCCTGGAGCGGTGTTAAGGAGTAAAGAATATTATGTCTATGGTCCAACCCAAATCACAAAAGCTGCGCCTCTTCGCGACGCACTTAGGCCTGCTGATTTTTATCGCAGCGATCATGTTCCCGCTGCTGATGGTTATCGCCATCTCCCTGCGCGCGGGTAACTTCGCGACCGGAAGCCTGATCCCGGATGAAATCTCCTGGGAGCACTGGAAGCTCGCGCTGGGCTTCAGCGTGGAACACGCGGACGGGCGCGTCACTCCGCCGCCGTTCCCGGTTCTGCTGTGGCTGTGGAATTCGGTCAAAGTGGCGACCATCACCGCGATCGGAATCGTGGCGCTCTCCACCACCTGCGCCTATGCCTTCGCCCGCATGCGTTTCCCGGGCAAAGCGACGCTGCTGAAAGGGATGCTGATTTTCCAGATGTTCCCGGCCGTGCTGTCGCTGGTAGCGCTGTACGCCTTGTTTGACCGTCTGGGCCAGTACGTGCCGTTTATCGGTCTGAACACCCACGGCGGCGTGATCTTCGCCTATCTTGGCGGTATCGCCCTGCACGTGTGGACGATTAAAGGCTATTTCGAAACCATCGACGGCTCGCTGGAGGAAGCGGCGTCGCTGGATGGCGCAACCCCGTGGCAGGCATTCCGCCTGGTACTGCTGCCGCTGTCGGTGCCTATTCTTGCGGTGGTCTTTATTCTGTCGTTTATCGCCGCCATCACCGAGGTGCCGGTCGCGTCTCTGCTGCTGCGCGACGTGAACAGCTACACCCTGGCCGTGGGCATGCAGCAATACCTCAACCCGCAAAACTACCTGTGGGGCGACTTTGCCGCGGCAGCCGTACTCTCCGCCATCCCGATTACTCTGGTGTTCCTGCTGGCCCAGCGCTGGCTGGTCAACGGCCTGACGGCGGGCGGTGTAAAAGGCTGAGTTTCATTGTGTTATGCCACTGCAACCCTCAACTTTAGACGTATTGTATTGAACCAACTTGTGACTGTTGTTTGGCGGCCTTCGGGCCGCCTTTTTTTATTCGCGCTTCAGCCGCTTCGAGTTGCACAGCCAGAGGGTGATCACCAGCAGCAGGATCGCCGCCGAGTAGATCAGCACGTCGAGGGGGGATTTATGATCGACGATAATCAGCCGCACGATGGCGGTGATCCCGATGTAGACAAAATAGCGCAGCGGAAAGTGAAAGCCGGACTGAAAGTACTTCACAATCAGGGCGATAAATTCAAAGTAGAGAAAGTAGACCACCAGGCCTTCCACCAGCGCGTATTTGCTGGTTTGCTCGGGGGCGAACAGCACATCCGCCAGATGCACCGTCTCTTTGCCGAGAAAGACGACCAGTATCAGGCCAAGGCTCAGCAGACCGAGGTTCAGCACGGTCTGGAGGATCGTTGAGATAAACTCAACGCGCGGGCGGGTCAGGGATGTCATACAGCACCTCATTCTCCAGGGCGAGATTCCTGTATAACGCAAAAATGTGACGGGGATCTATATTTTTTGTTTATGTTTAGCGCATGCGCCCGTGAATTACCCTCACCCCGGCCCTCTCCCTGGAAGGGAGAGGGAGAAAATCATCGGGAAGAGGGTTAGGGTGAGGGGCTCAGCGGAAGTTAACGTTCTTATCGCTGGTCATATCATACAGCTGGAACTTACGTCCAAGCTGCTGGCCGCCGTCGCGCGTGAGCGGCGTCCAGCCAATCGCCGCGCGGCTGCGGGTTGGGCCAGACGAGAAGAGATCCAGCGGAATCGAAACATACACACCTTTGGTGAAGTCCCCTTCTCCGTATTCGTCCGGCGAAACGTTGGTGATGGTGGCGTAGCCGCCCACCACGACGCCGCTGTCGAAGTGTTTAGAGATATCCAGGGTGCCGCCCTTATCGCCCGCCAGGTACTGGCCGACGCTGGCTTTCACCAGCACGTCCTGCGCGAACGACGGCGTCCAGTAGGCGGTCAGGTGGCCGGTTTTGACGCTGTAGTCGGTGAACTTCATCATGTCCTGGGCGCTGCGCCAGTCACGCTGTTTCACGTAGTTAGCGTCAATCCCGAACGCCCAGTTGCTGTCGACAGGGCGGTACAGCACCTCTGCGCCTGCCCCACCGTACATGGTTTCCAGATACCCGCCGTATACCTGGCCGTAGAAGCCATTGCCGAAGTACTGGAAGTAGTTGGCCTGCAGGTTATTGACGTAGGCGTTGTTCTGCACGTATTCACGCACGCGGGTGCGCACGCGCGGCAGCGTTGAGTCGTTCGGCGGGTTGGTGTAGTTGAATTTATCGTAGTTGTTGGCGATGTTGCCGAACAGGCTGCCGGTGGTCAGCAGGTGGTCGGTGACCCACAGATCGGCCGTCGCCATCACGCCCAGCTGATACATGTAGAAGTTTTCCGGTCCGCCAACGGACTGGTTCAGCACCGGATCGATATGGAAATCGAAGCGCGATTTGTCGATATACCAGCCCTGCTCGGTGGAGTCTGGCACCACCGGCTCGATGCGTTTTTGCACCAGCTCGGTTTCATGCCCGAGCGGTTCACCTTCAAGATGACGCTTGAGGCTGGCAACGTCCGTTTCCGTCGTCACCTGCGGCAGGTTGAGGCGGTTCTCCGTCACGCGGATCGTGCGGATCCCCTCCGGCAGATCGTTCATAACGATCCGGTTGGCGCGCTCGATCCCTTCCCGCGAGTCGCGGTATTTCACCT